>JAIRLV010000074.1 GCA_031259185.1 Elusimicrobiota bacterium
TATTCAGTACCTGTTGATATGTTAAATGAAAATACTAGAAAAAGATTTAAAGAGAGAAAATTTTTTCCCGTGTATTGTGGGGCGATATATGTTTCTCAAATAGACAGAATAATTGATAAAGTAAATAAAGAATATGAAGAAAGTTTAAGATTTGTTAATGATATTAATTCAAAAACTGAAATTGTTGAAGAAAATACAGATATGGTTGAAAATCTTATTGGCTTAAAATGGATAGCAAGATATATCCTTAATATAAGAATACCAGCAAATTTATATTTAAATGATGAAAGTATAAGGATTATTTTTTATTTAAGTTGAGAATATATGAAATTATTAAATTTAACATTAAAAAATTTTCGCAGTTTTGGTCCAGAAATTAAATTTAATTTAGAAGAATACAATGGGTTAAATTTAATTGTTGGGCCAAATGGTATCGGAAAAACTACCACATTTGATTCTATAATTTATACTCTTTATGGAAAAGTAAGAGATGAAAGCATAGATGATGTGGTTAATAGAATTATTGGAGAAAATTGTAAAACTTCTGTAGAATTTGAAATAAATGAAGATAAATATAAAATTGTTAGATATAGAAAACATACAACTCATAAAAATAATATTTATATTTTTAAAAACAACAAAGATATAAGTTTAAAAAATGCTTCAGACACTCAACAGATTATAAATGATATAATTAGAATACCATACAATGGATTTATCAATTCTACATTTTTTAGCAGTGAAACTTATAAGCCATTTCTTAAGGCAAGGAATAGTGAGAGGCTTAGTATATTTGAAAATCTTCTTTCGCTTCACGAAGTGAACAGCGTGTACGATGCCAGTAGAAAACATTATATGCAATTGAATGATGAAATTAATGAAGTTAGTAATATTAGAAATGTTGTAAAAAATGAAATAAGTGCTTTTGAAAATTCTATTGTGGAATATAAACAAAATGTTAAAAATAAATTACTTACTTTAAAAGCTGAAAAAGAAAAATTAGAAAAAGGAATATTGAATTATAAAGAAAAACTTGAAGAATGGTCTAATATTGATATTGAAAATGAACGAGATAAATATAAAAAATTTTCAGAGAAAGATGTTTTAAAGAATAAAATAAATAATCTTCATAAAGAAATAAAAACTTTAGAAGAGCCTTCAAAACAATTAAGAAAATCAGCTAGTTTATTTTTAGAAATAGATTGGGCAAGCGAATTAGAAAAAGATGAAAAGAAGAAAGATTTAGAATATAAAATTTCTCAAAATATAATAAAGAGCAGAGAGTTAAAAAATAAAATAGATAATCTTTATAATGATAAGTATAGGAGCGAACAAACTGAAGAAGCCATTTTATCGCAGTTAAATGTTTTAAAAAATGAATTAGATGATATAGAAAAAGAAATTTGTCCTCGTTGTCATCAGCATATAGATAATTCAAAAGATGAAAAAAATGAAGTCATGAAAAAAATCTTTAATTATGAATATGATTTAAACGAACAAATAAAAATATCTTTAAATTGTGGTAAAGAAATAGGTGAAAAAAATGAAGAACTTTTAAAATTAGATGAAGAGAGTAGTCTTTATCAGAGAGAAGTTTTAAAATTAAATATTCTTTTTGATAACGCTGAAAAACAAAAAAATGAAGTTGAAAATGCTTATAATAAAATTAACGCTTTTAACAGCGAAAAAAAACTTATAGATGAATATAATGAAGTTATTATTAAGCAGATTGGTGAATTGCAGAGTAAAATTGATAATATTGAAGATTGCGATTATACCGAAGAACAGCTTAATAATATAGATGGTGAAATAAAAAATTTTAGTAGTTTAATAAATTCAAGTCAAGATAGATTAAAAGAAATAAATGGTTCGGTAAATTCTATTTATGATAAATCTTATATTGTCTCTATTGAAAATAAAATAAATGAAAAGAATAATGCTTTAAGCGAAATAGAAGAAAAATTTGAAAAATTAAAAGATGATAATAAATATTATTCTTTTATATGTGATTGTTTTTCAAATAAAGCAAATTCGTTTAAAAAATATTATATTGGGGAAATGATTGATTTATTCAATAATAAAATAAATCAATTTTTGCCATTTTTCTTTAATGAAAATATAAGTATTGTATTTAATAAAGAATTAAACGAAACAATATTAAATGGTAAAGATGAAATTACTTTTGCTTCTTTATCTACAGGACAAAAACAAAGATGTGAACTAGCAATTTCCTTTGCTTTATTTAATACAGCTAGGGTATTTTTTGCCAATGATTCTAATATCCTCATTCTTGATGAAGTTTTAGATCAGGGATTAGATTTTGATGGAATTCGTTCTGCTATTACAATACTTGAAGGGTTGGAGAAAGATAACAAGATTTTTATAGTTTCTCATAATCCCAATATTCAGGATTTGGTAGAGAATGTAATAAAAATTAAAAGAGTAGAAGGATTTTCGGTTATTTCTTAATTCTTCTTCTTATTTCTTTACCCAATGCTCTCGTTGGAAAAACTGTACCAATAGCATTAGTAGTAACTACTGAAGCAGTAGCTTGTTCTGATGCTGGTGATGCTGGTGGTTTTGTTTCTTTGATTATTTGTGCTTTAAAAGTATTTATTTGTTGAGTTATATTGGCATCGTTATTTGGATTAAATTTTTTATCAGCGTTGGCAATTCCATTAGTAAGGGCTTCGTTTTTATAGTTTTCATAATTTAATTCATTGCCGGAAAAATCAAGTTCTTGTTGTCCACCATTTTTCTTTTCGTTATATAATTTGGTATAAGTTTCTTTAGTTATTCCTTTAGTTGCTGTTGTTTTAGCAAGAAATTTAATAAATTCATCAACTTTATTAGCATATTGAGCTGGATTAATTCCATATTTACTTTTTAATTCATTTAAGGCGGTATCTAAATCTTGAACAGTATATGATTGTTTAGATATTTTTTCTTTTTGTTGTTGATTTTGTTGAAATGAATTTCTTTTATTTAAAGTGTTTAACGTGTTTAAAAGTTGTCGTTTCCCAACTTCTCCAAATCGTCTTTCAAAATCCCCAATGGTGTTAAAACCATTAAGATTTAAATCTTTCATTTCTGGAGTATCTAATTTTAATTCATTTGTTTTATCGTTAATATAATCTATTGGTTTTAAACTAGTATTAAGTTTTTTTGCTTTTTGAAAACCATCATCAAGCGATTTTTCCAATGCATTTAAAAAATTTTCTTTCCCAAATAAACTTCTTAATGTTTCTTTATTTGTGACTTCTTGTCTTTCTTTTGATATTTCTTTTTGAACATTATATTTTTCAGTGGCTAATTTTCCAAGTCTTGAATTAGCTATTTTTTTGGGTATTGCAAGGGCTAAATCCCTAGCAGTTCCGCCAGCTGCTTTTACTAATAAATTAAGTTCTCCTGGACTAGTTGCTTTAAAAGCTTTATAGTTTATTTTTGATAATTCTCTTTTTAAATCTGTTAAAGCTTTTTTAATTTTAAATTTAGCATCAAGTTTTTGATTCCTTGTTGCCATATAATCTGGGTCTAATACTTTAAATTGTTTATCTATTGTATTTTGCGCTTTTGATTTTGCTCCTATTATTAAGTCTACTATCGTTTTTGAATCTGTTCCTTTTTCAGTTGGTCTTATTTGATTATGTAATCCGCGTACAACTCCTCCAAATTTTCCAGTAATGACTTCTGTAATTATTTCATTGCAAATATTTTTAGTTGACTTAGACTCTTTTACATATCCTTCTTGTGTGAGTTTTTTTAATGCTTCTTGTGTTAGTTTTTCTATTTCACTTGTATAAGCATTTTGGTTAAATGGTATTTCTCCGCTGGTAGAATAACTATTTTTGTCTTTTATTACAGCGTCATCTGATCTTCTACCTTTTATACCACTTCTTCTATCAGTTTCTGATTGTTCTGGTTCCTGATTTGGATTTAAAGAATTGTCAGGACCACTATCAGTATCATCAGTATCATCAGTATCGCTGTTTACATCATTAGATTTGGCAAAAGATTCTGATGATTGTTCTTGACCTTTTATCTGTGGAACTATTTTGTTTAAATAATTAGTTATTTTTTTCTCATATAACTCAAGAGACATACTCGCATCAAATGGTATATCTGGAAGTTTGTATAAAATATTTAAATTTGCTCCACCTTCTTTTCCAAAATTGGTAAGAAATAAACTATAAAGAGTGTCAAATTTTTTTCTATCGTTTTCTCCAAGAGCTTGTCCTATTAAGTTTTTATAATCATTTATGGCTGTTGAAGACCTTGAATTACTTGTTAAAGAGTTTAATTTTTGAAATATTGTAGTAATGGACATTACTTGTGCCAATCCATTAATAAAATTATTTCTTATTTCTTCTGGATTGTCAGATTCTGTTTTTTCGTTGTATAATGCTTCTATTATTTCGTTTGGTTTTTTATCTTTATTGTTAACAATGGTTTTTATTAAAGTCGTGCTTGTTGGAAAAACATCTTGTAAAGCTATTGGTAATCTTTTAGTTATAAAAGGTGCTAAATTGTCTTTATAATTTTTATTTATTTTTGTAAAATTATTGGTAAAAAAAGTTATCAATCTTTTTTCATCTCCTGAAAGATTTTGGAAATCTTTTATTTTATCAGTTGGAGGCTTTTTTCCATTTGCCATATCTTCTATTTCTCTTTCAGAATTTTCTTCATCATCAATTTCTTCTGGTGTTGCTGGAACTTCTTCTGATTGTTCGTCATTTGATCTTCTTTTTACTCTTATTCTTCTTTGTCCAGAAGCAGGTTGGGCTTCGACTTGGGGTTCATCTGATTTACTTTTAAGCATATTATCTACAAAATCTTGTAAAATTGGTTCCATTTCTTTTTCTTTAAGCCCTTTTTTATTAAGTTCTCTTATTTTTGCTTTATATTTTTTTAATTGTTCTTCGTTTAGTTTAGAAACATTTATATCAATTTCTTCTATTAAACTGTTTATATTATGAAACTCTTTGAATGTTATCATTTAATAATTCCTATAAAATTAACTTTTATATCAACCAACCTCTTGACAAAAACATTTTCGTTTTGTATACTGTTATTATGTTAGAAATATTACAGTTTATTTTTTCAAATTTTTGGGTATTTTTAGGGTGTATTGTTCTTGGAACAATAGCTTGTACTTTTGCTTCTGCTATAATTTGTGAATTTATGAAAATGTTAGGGATAATTATAAGAGGGCAACCATCACATAAGACTTTTTTATCAATGACGAAAGAGGATTTAGAAAAGCTTATTAAGCAGATTGAAGATGGTGAAATAGTAAAAAAAAATTAAATAGATATAAAATAAATGAAAAAATCCTTTCATATAATATGGTTCTTCCAAGACGAGTTGTCAGAGAAGAAGAGTTTTTTATCAGAAAAGCTAGATTATTTGATGAATCATTTATATCAAAAAATAGAGGAGTTTTCTATTATTATACTAAAGATTTTGAAAATAAGGTATGTAAAGTAAAATTTACAGATAATGAAATTTCAGAGATATACAAA
>JAIRLV010000085.1 GCA_031259185.1 Elusimicrobiota bacterium
ATGGATTTAGTTGATATTGAAAAAATTGGCGGAATTACAACAAAAACTATTACTATGGAAGAACGACTTGGGAATGATTTGGCAAGAATCTTGGAAACTGCAAGCGGCTTACTAAATTCAATAGGATTGCAAAATATTGGGTTAAAAAAATTTCAAGGTGAAGTTTTAGAAAAATGGGAAAACATTAAAAATGTCAAAATGATAGTTAGTGTCGGCGGAAATAGTGTTGATGAATATGTGGAAATTTGCAAAGAATTAGATAAAAGTAAAAGAATAGATGCTTTTGAACTAAATATTTCTTGCCCAAATGTGAAAAAAGGGTGCATAGCAATCGGTCAAAATACAAATTTACTAAAAAGTTTAATAGAAAAATCTAAAAATGTTACAAATAAACCTATAATTATAAAAATTTCGCCAAATTTTCATAATATTTGTGAAATTGCTAAAAATATTGAAATATTTGGAGCAGATGCAATCTGTATGTTTAATACATTTATTGGAACAAAGATTGACATTACAACAAAAAAATTTTACTTTAAAAATAAAATTGCCGGTTACTCTGGTCCTGCTATAAAACCATTAGCATTAAAAATGTTTATTGATATTAAAAATTACGTTAAAAATATACCGATTATTGGAATGGGTGGAATTTCAAACGTGGAGGATGCGCTAGAATTTATGATAGCTGGAGCGAATCTGGTCGGTATTGGAACAATGAATTTTAAAAATCCAAGATTATGTTTAGATATAATAAAAGATTTAGAATGGTATTGTGAAAATAACAATATATCGGAAATATCTAGCTTAATAAATTCTTTGTGATGAGAAAAACAATATGAGTTTGCCGATAAAAGAGTCTGGAAATAAAAATATAATTATTTACTCAATTTATATTATATTACCGCAATTTTCAATAAATTTAAAATTTACTGAAAAAAATCATTGTTTTTTTAAATTTTTTCTAAAATAATCTCTACAACTTCATCAATACTTTTCCCAGTAGTGTCAATTTCTATTGCATCTTTAGCTTTTTTGAGTGGAGCAAATTCTCTAGTTTCATCTTGAAAATCTCTATTTTTTATAAATTCTTTTATCTTTTGTATTTCATCTTTTGAATTTTCATCTAATACTTCTCCACTTTTTTTAAGCTCTAAAATTCTTCTTCTAACTCTTTCATTTAAATCTGCAGTCAAAAAAAATTTTTTTGTCGCATTTGGAAAAACGACAGTCCCACTATCTCGTCCTTCCGCAATCACGTTATTTTTATCTGCAATTTTATGTTGAATATCAGTTATAAATTTTCTAACTTTTAAATTTTTTGATATTAAACTTGTAAAATTAGAAATTTCTTCAGTTCTAATCAAATCTGTAATATTTTTTGAATCTAAATACAAAAATAATTTATTGTTTTGCCATTTATAATCTAAATCAAAATTTTTTATTTTATCAAAAATTTCATTATTATCGTTTTCTAACATTTTAGCTATATCTTTTTTATTATAATTTTCAAACTTTTTATCTTGTAAAATCCAATATGAAAAAGCTCTGTATAATGCTCCAGAGTTTATATAAGTCAAGTCTAATTTTTCAGCCAAAATTTTTGCAATTGTACTTTTACCAGATCCAGCTGGACCATCTATTGTTATAATTTTGATGCTCATAATTTTATATTTACTCCAATTTTATTTAAACAATCAAAAAACGTCGGGAACGAAGTATTTATACAATCTATGTCATCAATTTCTATTTTTCCATTGCTCAAAACTCCCAGTATGACTTCACACATTGCAATTCTGTGATCCATAAAAGAATTTAATTTTATGCTATCAAAAGTTAATTTTTTATTCATATTGCCATTTATAATTAATCCGTCTTTCAATTCCTCTATTTCTGCACCAAATTTTGAAAATTCACTTTTTATTGCTGAAATTCTATCACATTCTTTATATCTAAGTTCATGGGCATCTTTTATAATTGTTTTTCCTTTTGCAAATATAGCTGCTACAGAAATGATTGGGATTTCATCAATAACATTTGGAATATCAGCTCCATAAATTTCAACTCCATAAAGATGAGACTTTTTGACAAAAACATCTCCAATTTTTTCACCGGAAACTTCTCTTTCATTCTCAATTTTAATGTTTGCGCCCATTTTTTTCAAAATATTCAAAATTCCAATTCTTGTAGGATTTAGCCCGACATTTTTTATTAAAATGCCATTTTTAGAAGCTAAAATCCCTAAAACTATGAAAAATGCCGCACTGGAAATATCCGATGGCACAAAAAAATCTTTTGATTTTATATTTGAAGTTAATGGTGAAAGCGTTATTTCTAAACCATTTATTTTTAAATCTATTCCTAAGTACTTAAACATATTTTCTGTATGGTTTCTAGATTTCACTTTTTCAATAATTGTTGTTGGAGAAGAAGCAAAAAGTCCAGCCAAAAGTAAACAAGATTTTATTTGAGCGCTTGCTATTGGCAATTCATATCTTATTCCATGCAAATTTTTTCCATAAATTTTTAATGGCGCAAACTTATTTTCTGATGCAAAAATTTCTGCGCCCATTTTTTCCAAAGGAATTATAATTCTATTCATTGGTCTCTTGACTAGTGACGCATCTCCTGTTAAAGTCACTTCCAAATTTTTTTGCCCTACCAAAAGTCCAGTCAAAAGTCTAATTCCAGTTCCAGAATTCCCCATATCAATCTTTTTTTTCGTATTCTTAAAGTTTTTTAGCCCTAAACCTTCAATTATAACATCATTGTTTTGTAAAACTTCAAATTTAACCCCTAATTCATTCAAAGCTTTCAAAGTATTATAACAATCTTCAGCTAAAAGAGGATTTTTTATGTAACTTTTTCCTTCGCAAATAGAAGCTAACATAAAAACTCTATGAGTAATAGATTTGTCAGCAGGAACAAAAATTTCACCTTTTATATATTCATTTTCATTAATATTTAAACCATTAAATTTTAAACCCATTTATTTTTCCATTTTAGCTCAATAATAGTAATGATTATCATTATTATTTTATAATAAATTACAAAATTACGAAACTATTTTTTTATATTTATATAAATTTTAAAAATTAATTTTTTTTAAATATACCTTTATATTAAACAATATTCATAGCTTTTCTAATTTTTTCCATATTTATTTTTGCAATTTCAATCGTTTTTTTGGAACCTTCGTTTAAAACGTCTTGCAAAAAATCCTTATTTTTTAAATATTCATTTCTTTTTTCTCTAATTGGAGTTATCTCTTTTTGTAAAATTTCAATCAATTTTTTTTTGCAAGAAACACAGCCAATTTTTCCATTTTTACAATCTTTTTTTATTTGACTTTCTTCGCTAGAATTAAATATTTTTTGTAGATAAAAAACACTGCAAATATCAGCATTTCCCGGATCTGTAATTTTTATTCTAGCAGGATCTGTTATCATAGATTTAATTTTATTTTCTATTTCCAAATTAGTATCTGATAAATAAATACTGTTGTTATAGCTCTTGCTCATTTTTCGACCATCAATTCCTAATAATTTTGGATTATTTGTAAGCAAATCTTTTGGTTCAATAAAAATTTCTTGTTTATAAATATAATTGAATC
>JAIRLV010000095.1 GCA_031259185.1 Elusimicrobiota bacterium
CTTTTAAAATATGAGGGGGTAATATTTGGTGTTGAATAATAATCAATTTAATTTTATAATTAATGAAAAGCTTGATATTCCATACTCTTATAATGAAAATAAAATTTTTATAATGCCGAGAGATCCAGATATAATTTTTATTTATTGGGATATAAATGATACTCTCGACTATGATTCGTCACAAAAAAACATTTTTTTATCAAAAATTAGTATTACAATAAAAAATATAAATAGTAGTTATAATTACAATATAAAACCAGACAAGCATACTAAAAGTTGGTACTTTAATATAAAATACAAAAAAATTCATAGAGAAAATATAATTGCCGAATTAGGAGTATATCATAATAATGGTTATTTTATAATTTTGGCTACTTCTAATATAATAAATATGCCTAATAAATTTTACCATAAAAAAGATTATATTTATTGGGAAAAATATAATAAATTAATTCATGAGTATGTGGAAAAAGAATTTGATTTTAAAAATAGTTCGAGTTCTAAAGATTATTTCATGGCAATCAGTTTTAATGAATTTAAAAAACAATAGGGCGGATTTTTTTTATGTTAAATAACAAAGATTATAAGGATATAAAAGGTTATTTATGTTTAGTTTTGCATGCGCATTTGCCTTTTGTTAGGCATCCTGAATATCCAGATTTTTTGGAAGAAGATTGGTTTTACGAAGCATTAACAGAGACATATTTGCCATTAATTGATATGTTTGAAAGATTGTATGAACAAAATATAGATTTCAGAATAAGTATGTCTTTGTCTCCAACTTTGTGCGCCATGTTATCTGATGAGCTTTTGATAAATAGATATAAAAAACATTTGAACCAATTATTAGAATTATCTGAAAAAGAAATGAATAGAACAAAAAATAATCATGCGCAAAATTTGACAGCAAAAATGTACAACGAAAAATATACTAGTTATAAAAATATTTTTGAAAAAAAATATAATTCTTTTATTTTGGATGCTTTTAGAAAATTTCAGGATTTAGGAAAATTGGAGATTATAACCTGTGGAGCTACTCATGGTTTTTTTCCACTAATGATGGATGAAAAAGCGATAGAAGTACAAGTAAAAATTGCCTGTGATGAATATAAGAGGTTTTTCGATAGAGCAGCTAAAGGGATTTGGTTGCCAGAATGCGCTTATAAAAAAGGAATAGATAAGATACTTGCCGATAATGGCATTAATTATTTTTTTCTAGACACACACGGATTACTTTTGGGGACGCCTTATCCAGATTTTGAAGTTTATGCTCCTATAAAGTGCCCTGATACGAACGTCGCTGCGTTTTCAAGAGATATGGAAACATCTAAGCAAGTTTGGAGCGCAGACGTTGGCTATCCCGGAGATTTCAGATATAGAGAATTTTATAGAGATTTAGGCTATGATGCGGATTATGAATATATTAAACCTTATTTGCATAGCGATGGGATCCGTAGAAATGTTGGATTAAAATATTTTAAAATAACAGGTCCTAAATGCGATTTACAATACAAGCAAGAATATTATCCGCCAGATGCAAAAAATGCAGTTTATGAACATTCGCATAATTTTTCATTTAATCGTGAAAAACAAATAGAATATTTGAATGATAAGTTAGGCAGGAAACCAATTGTTACTGCTACATATGATGCTGAGCTTTTTGGGCATTGGTGGTTTGAAGGACCAGATTTTATAGAAAATTTGTTTAAAATTATTTATTTTGATCAAAACATTTATTCCACAATTACTCCAAGCGAATATTTAAATTTGGAAAAAGAAATTCAAATTGTTCAACCTGCTGAATCCTCTTGGGGAGATAAAGGTTATTATGAGGTTTGGTTGAACGGGACTAATGATTGGATTTATAGACATTTGCATAAAATTACAGATGCTATGATAACTTTAGCGACAAAATATAAAGATCAAAATATATCAGCTTTAAGAAGGAGAGCATTAAATCAGTTGAGTAGAGAAGTCTTATTAGCGCAGTCTAGCGATTGGGCATTTATTATGAGTAATAAAACTATGAGCGAATATGCAGAAAAGAGAACAAAAGCTCATATCAATAGATTTTTTAAATTAGCAGAGTTAATAGAAACTGAAGGTGAAAATTTTGACGAATATATTTTAAAAGATACAGAATTAAAAGATAACATATTTCCATATATAGACTTTAGATTATATAGTAGATAAAATAAATGAAGGTTTTTTTTGGGATAAATAGATTTCATAAAATTAAAATTCCTCAAAAAACTATTGTAATAGCAATTGGTTTTTTTGACGGATTACATTTAGGACATCAAAAAGTAATTGAAGAAGCAAAAAATTTAGCAAAAAAAATTAATGGATATTTATTTGTTTTAACTTTTGCTAGACATCCCAAAATGATTATAAAAAATGAAACTTATGAAACTTTCAAATTACTATTAACGAATAGAGAAAAAATAATTTTATTGAAAAAAATTAATGTAAATGGCGTAGTTTTTTTTAATTTTAATAAAACTTTTTCTGAAATTAATCCAAAAATTTTTTTTAGCCTGATATCTAAAAAGTTTAAATTAAAATGTTTGGTTGTAGGGAAGGATTTCTGTTTTGGCGCCGATAGGAAAGGGAATATAGATTTATTGAATGTTCTGACAAAAAAGGTTAATATAGAGCTAAAAGTTGTAAATACATTATATTTAAAAGAAGATGGATATTTAAAAGAATTTGATCATGAAATATTGTTAGACGAAGAAATTTTTAAATTCAGAAAAATTTCTTCAACTTTCATAAAAAATGAACTATTATTAGGAAATATTGAAAAAGTTAACTTGATGCTAGGTTATAATTTTTTTATAAGAAATAAGGTAATAAAGGGATTAGGATTAGCCAGAAAATTTGGATTTCCAACTGCAAATATTTTTATTCCAAGAAATAAAATTTTACCAGAAGGCGTTTTTGTAGGTCGCGTCAATGTTGATGAAAAGATTTATAATGCAGTTTTAAGCTCAGGTAAAAGAGAAAGTTTAGATAAAAATAAATTTAAGGCTCAATCCGTTTTAAAATTATGCTTGGAAGCTCATATTCTAGACTTTAATGAAAATATTTATGGTAAAGAAATAGAAGTATATTTTATAAAAAAAATTAGAGACCAAATTAAATTTGAAACGATTGATTTGGTATTTGAACAGGTAAAAAAAGACGTAGAGTTTGTCAAAGATTTTAATTATAAACATTTTTAAAATATTCTATTCTCACATTCTTGTCTTTTTAATAGAATGATAAATTTTTATAAAAAAATATTGTCTATTTAATAATTGAATATGTAGGTCGTTTAGTATGATGAGATTAGGATATGTAAGAAATAATTATCTTTATTGGGAAAAGATGAAAAAAGAAAGAAAGTATATTATATAAAGAATATATTAAAGATATATTTATAAAAATTTAGATTTATTATTTTTGATATGTTTTTGGAAAAATTTTAGTATGAGTAAACGAATTAAACTAAAAATACATATATTT
>JAIRLV010000110.1 GCA_031259185.1 Elusimicrobiota bacterium
TTTGTCAGAGATTGGGTAGCCTTGCTATTTAAAAAAAACTTGGAATAAATATTTTTGTAATGGGTAGGATTAATTTTATAATTAACAAATCTAGCCTTTTATAACTGAATAATTTTCGCTTTAAAAAAAATTTCTAATATTTTTTTTTGTTGTCTTTTATGATGTAAATATTAAAAGAAATAATTGACATCTTTATAAAATAACTATGTAAAAAATTAAGAGAAAAAATGGAAAATATAGAGAAAATAGTTAAAAAAATTTTGGAAAATGTAAAAAAAAATGGCGATCAAGCTTTGTTATATTATTCAAAGAAATTTGATAATGTAATTTTAGAAAAAAAAGAATTAATTATAGATGTAAAAAAATTTGAAAATTCAATTACAAAAATTCCATCACAAATTTTGAAAGCATTCCAAATAGCAAAAAAGAATATTGAATATTATCATAAAAAACAATTTGAAAAATCTTTAAAAAATACTTTAAAAATTTCAAAAAACGAGTTATTAATATCTGAAAAAATTTCTAATATTAATAAAATTGGAATTTATGTTCCTGGTGGCAGATATTCTTATCCTTCAACGATTTTTATGACGGTTTGTCCTGCTAAATGTGCAGGTTCAAATGAAATAATTATTGCTACGCCAAAAAAAAAATTGACGGATATTGTAAAAGCTGCGATTTTTATGTCTGGAGCCACAAAAGTTTTGTGTGTTGGTGGAGCGCAGGCTATAGCTGCATTAGCATTTGGGACTGAGAGCGTAAAAAAAGTAGATATGATAGCTGGACCTGGTAATGCTTTTGTCACAGAAGCAAAAAGGCAAGTTTTTGGCAAAGTTGGGATAGATATGCTTGCAGGTCCTAGTGATATTTTGATTTTTGCAGATGAGACTCTTGACTTAAATTTTATAGCAACTGATTTGCAAGCGCAAGCAGAACATGATTTGCTTTCAAAAGCTGTTTTGATAGTTGAATCAAAAAATAAGCTTATTTTAAAAAAAGTTAGACAGAAAATCAGTACAAAGTTTTTGAAACAAATAGAATTCTATGATAAAAAAACATTGGATGAAATAATTGATTTCATTAATGATTTTGCACCTGAACACCTTGAAATTTGCAGTGAAAATCGCGACAAAATTGATATTATTTTGAAAAATATAAAAAATGTCGGGGCTATTTTTATTGGACAATATACTTGCGTTGCAATGGGTGATTATTTTATTGGACCAAGTCATACTTTGCCTACTGCTTCCAGCGCAAAATTTTCTTCAGGATTATCAGTAAATACTTTTTTAAAAAAAACAGCTGTGATGGAAGTTGGTAAAACTTGGATTATGAAAAATGCAGAATATATAAAATCAATTGCTGCTGCAGAAGGTTTGGAGTTTCATAAGAAAAGCATAGATATTAGAAAAAAATGAATTTTTTTTTATAATTATCATTCTATAATGTCTTTTCCCAAAACAATTGTAACGTCAAAAAATGAATTTTTATCTGGTTTAGAAAATACAATTCCTTTATTCAAAAAAGAGTGAATAATATTTGCATTTTCCCATGTATTTTTTCTATCTATTATCATGGTGATATCTTTTTTAAAAGGATAATTACCCCATTTTTGTATATCGAAATTATTATCTCTAAGTTCTCTTGTGATTTTTAAAGATAACCCTTTTTCATCAGTTCCATTCAAAACTTCTAATATTGGTTTTTCAAAAATTTTATCATTATTATTTTTTAAATTTTTTTCTAAAACATCTTTGATATAAAAATTTTCATTTTCATTTTCATTTAGAATATTATTATTTGTTATAAATATAATTTTAAAACCATCAAATAAATTTTTATATTCGATTAAAATTGACAAAATATAAAATATTCTTATATTGCTATCATTTATATTTCCAAAGCTAAAATCTTTCAATTTTAACTCATAAACAAAAGAAACATTGCATTCATTGCAAATTCTTATTAATTCTTTATTTGTCTTTTCCAAAATATTTTTAAATTTAATTTTAAAATTTTGTTTTGTTATATTTTTGAAATTTTGTTTCAAATCATACATATATTGTTTTGAAAAAAGTTTAAATTTCAAATTCCAAAATTTATAAACATTAAAAATTGTTAAAGATTTCAAAAATATTTCTGTATTTTTATATTTATTAAAAACAATTTCATCGTTAAAATTATAACTGATAATTTCATCATAATTTAATTTATGAGATTTTAAAATCCGTTCATTAAAAATTTTAATTTTATCTCTAGAAAAATGGATATAATATTCTAATTTAGCATCATTTTCAAATTTATAAAATTCATTTAAATTTTTTATAAATTCAGCAAAAATAAAATTTATATCTAGATTATTTTTATGAGAATTGAATATTTTTTTATAAATATCTTGTAAATATAAAGGCTTTTCATTTGGATTTGTAAATCTAGTCTTTCCAGTTATTGGAAATATCAAGACTTTTTTTTGTTTAAAGTAATAATGGATAATATAGGCGCTTTCAAAAATATTCAAGTTTTCATTTGTAGATATAAAAACAACCTTAAGATTTTCATTTTTTCTCAAGTTTTTTAGATCTTCCGATTTAAAAGTTTTTATTGATATTAGAATTATCAGTAGTGAAAAAATAATTAATGGCAGACTTTTCAAAATTTTGGCAATAATTTTCCAAATTGATTTTGAAAATTTAAAAATATGATTAAACAGTTTTTGCATTATTTTATCCAATATTCTGGATCAACAGCAATTCCGTTTAATCTAACTTCAAAATAAACAGCATTGACATTTTTTACTGCTGAAATCCCTGAATAGCCCAGAATTGTTCCTTTTTTGACTGTTTGATCTTTTTTTACAGCGAACGAATCTAAGTATGCGTAAACTGTAAAAACTTGTTTAGGATGTTCTATTATAACTGTCAACCCATAACTACTAAATCTGTCACAAAAAACGACTTTTCCTTCATAAACCGATTCTACTGTTACGCTTCCATTTGTTTGGATTTCTATTCCGTTTGATATATAATAAGTATCATATTTATCGTGTTTATTTTTTCCAAAATTCAAAATAATCTTTCCAGATGCGGGTTTAGAAATTTTTCCAAATTCATTGACTAATTCTGAATATTTTGCAATTTCTATTTTTTTACTTTTTGTCAAAGATGTAAGCAATCGTTCCATTTTTTTTGCAGTTTCTGTTAATTCTTTTATTTGTTGTTCATATAATTTTTGATTTTCTTCTGTTGTTTTCAATTGTTTTTTTTTATTTTTTTGTTCTTGGTTATATTTTAGTTTATTTTTTTGCTGTTTTTCTCTATTTTGCGAAAGACTTTTTAGCTCTAAAGCTATTTTCTCTTGATTTTTAGCAAAAATATCTTGCTGTTTTTTGGTTATATAAACTTTTTCCTTATTATAATCCAAAAAAAACTCCATTATTTTGTATTTTTCAAAATTTTTATGGAATCCATTATCTGTAAAAAAAACATTCAAAGTTTCTAAAAAATCATTGTTATCTATATATTTTTGTTTGTATAAAAGCTGTAATTCTTTTTTTAAAAGCTCTCTATAATGTTTTTCTTTTAATTTTTCCGCCTTCAATTTTTCTTCATAAAGCGCATAATCTTTTTTTTGTAAATCAATATTTTTTTCTATTTTTTTTATATTTTTCTGGGTCAAATTCAAATTATAACTCAAATTTGAAACTTCTTTTTTTATAGTCGTAAGTTGTTTTTTAGTTTTGTTCAGTTCTTCTTGTTTTTTATCTAAATCTTCTTTAATTTTTTTTAATTCTTTTTCTGTTTTTTTGGTGTCTGCCGCAGATAAAAAACTAGTATTTTGAAAAATTAAAAAATTAAAAAAAAGACAAAAAATTATAATTTTAAATAACAATAATATAAAGAATAGATTTTTTTCGTCAATTTTTTTATTTACAAAATTTGTGATTTTGATTTTTGAACAATTTAAAATTAAAAAAATGTATTTTTTTAAAAATGGGGAATATTCAAAATTGTAATGCTTCATTTTTGCTCTTCTTAAAAACTATAAAATTCACAATTATAGATAGGCAAATACCTATTGTCAAAATTGAAAAAATATAAAATTTGTTCAAAAATTCTAGATTAAAAAGAAATTTTGATAAACAAATATGTAAAAGCAACAAAAATAAGTTTCCCAAAATTCCTGAAATACAGCCCAAAATAAATCCTTCGCCAAATACTAAAAAATTTTTTATTGTTTTTTTAACGCCAAAATAATTCCAAAGCAGAAATTCTACTTTTTTATATTGAACGCTAATTTTTATATTATAAACAAAAAGCCAAGCCATTATTATAATGAAAAATATAGCTACGATAATCAGTATTTTTGTGATATAATCTAAAAATATATCAACATTTTTTATCAGCTCTTCGCTATAAACTATGTCGTCTATAAACTCTAAATCTTGAATACTTTCAACAAAGTTTTTAATATTTAAATAATCGTTATTTTTCAATTTTATCAAAAAATAATCTTTCAGCGGATTTTCATCTAAAATATCTATTTGCTCTTTTAGATTAGTATTTTCAGAAATAAATTTTTCCAAAGCTTCTTCTTTTTTTATAAAATTAATTGTTTCTATAAGCTTATTTTTTTCATTATCCAAAATTTGATTTATAAACGTTTCTTGGTTTTCATCATTAATTTTTACATCATTTTTTAAAATTAAAGCGATTTCAAGTTTGTTTTTTATTTTTTCAGAAAAATTTTCAAAATTGAGCTTGACCATAAAAATACAGCCCAAAATAAATAAAAATAACGTTATCAAAATTATCATATCAAAACTAACAGAATTATATCTTTTTATGTTCAAAAAAACTTGATTTAACATTTTTTTTATATTTTCACTTTTAATTTTTTTTATAAATTTTATTCAATATCCTATTTATTGCATCAATATAAGCCTTTAAACTTGCCTCTACAATATCTGTGGATTTACCTTTTCCAAAAGCATATATTTCTTTATCTGCATATATACAAGAAAGTTTTACATCTACTTCTCCAATCGCATCAGTGTATCCCGAGATTGCTCTAATATTATATTGCTCTAATTTTATATGAAAATCTAAATCCAATATCTTATCAAGCGCTTTATATAATGCGTCAACTGGACCATCGCCTGTACTTTCATTTTCCAAAATTTCCTCTTTATTATTAAAATTTTTTTTAGAAATTTTTAATTTTGCAATTGGAACTTTATCGCTAGAACTAATCACTTCAAAATATAAAACTTTTAGAAAAAGTTCTTCTAAATATTTTTCATTCATTATTTTATCTATTAAAAATTCTATGTCTTCGTCAAAGATTAATTTTTTTTTGTCAGCAAGATTTTTAAACTTTTTAAATAAAATGTCAATTTTTTCTTTATCAAGTTTATATCCCATCTTTTCAATTTTATCAGCAAAAGCATGCCGTCCAGAATGTTTGCCAAGGACAATATTTTCATTATCTATAAGCCCTATGGATTCTGGAGTCATAATCTCGTATGTCAAAGGATTTGCCATAACTCCATGTTGATGAATTCCTGATTCATGGAGAAAAGCATTTTGCCCTACAATAGCTTTATTTCTTTGGATCATAATTCCAGTTAGATTACTAACAATTTTTGAAATTTTAGAAATTTGAGTTGTTTCAATATCAGTTTTTAAATTTAATATAGCTTGACGAGTTTTCAAAATCATAACAATTTCTTCTAATGCAGTATTTCCAGCGCGCTCGCCTAATCCATTTATTGTACATTCTATTTGCCTCGCTCCATTCATCAGAGCAAAAAGCGTATTGCTTACTCCAAGCCCCAAATCGTTATGACAATGGACGCTCACTAAAGCTTTATGAATATTAGGCACTCTCTCATATAAAGTTTTTATCAGAGCGCCAAATTCATGTGGCAAAGCGTATCCAACAGTATCTGGAATATTTATAACATCTGCGCCCTCTTTTATTGCGTTTTCAACGACTTTACACAAAAAATCAATATCTGTCCTAAAAGCGTCTTCTGCAGAAAATTCAATTTCGGCTGGATATTTTTTGGCATATTTTATAGCATTTATAGCTTTTTTTAATGCTTCTTCTCTT
>JAIRLV010000156.1 GCA_031259185.1 Elusimicrobiota bacterium
AAAAAATATTAATAAAAAATGATTAAAAAATTTTATTTTTTTATACCTTATATTTTAATACTTATATTACTTTTTTTGCAAGTAAATTTTTTATATTCTAAAACAAATGGTTTTATTATAGATGAAGTAAAAATAATAACCGATCAAGATAAAGATAATATTAATCAAATTGCAACAAGTCTATATAATAAAACTACTGCTGAAATTGCCATAATCACAATTCAATCATTAAAAGACGAAACTATAGAAAAGAAAGCCGTAGACATTTTTGAAAAATATTCTATAGGCACAAAAGATGCAGATAATGGCGTTTTACTTTTAATCGCTATAGATGAACAAGAACTTAGAATAGAAGTTGGATATGGACTTGAAGGGATTTTAAATGACAGAAAAGCCGGGGATATAATTAGAAATATAATAATTCCAGAATTCAAAAAAGGAAATTTTTCTAGTGGAATTTTTAATGGGTTTTTGGAAATTACAAAAATTGTTGCTAGTAATTATAATCTAGCGCTAGAAGATATCACTCAAATTAAAAAAAATACAGAAAATAACGAATCTAACGATATAGCGGATGTTATTATCGCTATACTTTTTGTTGCCTTTATTTTGATATTTTTGCGTTTTGGATTCTTTTTAGGAGGTGGAATTGGAAGAGGACCTAGAGGTGGGAGCGGATTTGGCAAATTTGGTGGTTTTGGCGGCGGCGGACGTAGTGGAGGCGGTGGCGCTAGCGGCAGATGGTGATTGTATTATAGATAAAGATAAATATATATCTAGTTAATAAAATTTGGAGGAATTTTTTGTCCCTAGTTAATATTACACACAAAAAAGATAGTTACTCGAATAGAAAGGTTATAATTTTGGGTGGCGGACCAAATAGAATAGGACAAGGAATAGAGTTCGATTATTGTTGTTGTCATGCTGCTTATGCATTAAGTGAAATTGGCTATGAATCTATAATAATAAATTCTAATCCTGAAACTGTTTCAACAGATTATGATACATCAGATAAATTGTATTTTGAGCCTTTAACTAAAGAAGATGTTTTGAACATAATTGAAAGAGAAAAACCTGTTGGCGTAATTGTTCAACTAGGCGGGCAGACTCCATTGAATTTGGCGGCATATTTAAAAAAAGAAGGTATAGAAATTTTAGGAACGGGTTTAGACGCTATAGATAAAACAGAAGACAGAGAACGATTTAAGCAAATATTGAATAAATTAAATTTAAGACAACCAGAAAATGGGACTGCTTTTAATTATATAGAGGCAAAAGAAATTGCGATGAGAATTAGTTATCCTGTTTTAGTTAGACCATCATATGTACTGGGTGGAAGAGCTATGGAAATCGTTTATAATGATAGCGATTTAGAATTTTATATGAATAATGCTGCATTAATTTCACCTAATTATCCTGTTTTGTTAGATAGTTTTTTGGAAGATGCTATTGAAATTGACGTTGACATGATTGGAGACGGCGAATATTTTGTAATTGCTGGAATTATGGAACATATAGAGGAGGCAGGGATCCATTCTGGCGATTCTGCTATGGTTTTGCCACCATATTCTTTATGTAATAATGTAATTGATGAAATAAGAGTTGTAACAAAGGCGTTAGGAAGAGAGTTAAATATAAAAGGATTGATGAATGTGCAGTATGCTTTTAAAGACAATACTTTATTTGTACTTGAGGTGAATCCCCGCGCATCTAGGACAATTCCTTTTATATCAAAAGCTATAGGTATTCCTTTTGCAAAACTCGCTACAAAAGTTATGTTAGGGTATAAATTGAAAGATTTAAACTTTACAGAAGAAAAAATTCCTAATTATTTTTGTGTAAAAGAGTCAGTTTTTCCTTTTACAAAGTTTCCAAAAGCTGAAATAGTTTTAGGACCCGAAATGAGATCTACAGGAGAAGTTATGGGAATAGATAAAGATTATGGGATGGCTTTTGCAAAGGCTCAGATTGCAACCGGTCAAAAGCTCCCAATAAAAGGAGGAGTTTTTATCAGCGTAAAAGATCATGATAAGCGATCCGTTTCTTTTGTTTCAAAAAAGTTATACGATATGGGGTTCAAGATTTATGCTACTCTTGGAACTGCTAAAGTTTTAATAAATAGTGGAATAGCAGTCACAATTTTACCTAAAATTCATGAAAAAAGACCGCATATTTTAGATTTGATAAAAAATAATGAAATACAATTGATTATAAATACTGCATCGGGAAGCGTGCCCCAAAAGGATCAAAATAGTATTCGTAGGCTTGCAGTTATGACTGGAATTACGCTTATAACTACAGTACCAGGAGCACAAGCTGTAGTAAATGGGATAGAAGCTATGAAAAAAGGAGATTATAATGTTAAATCTATACAAGAATATCATCAAAATTTGAAATAACTTTAGAAAATTATTAGATGCTTTTAGTAAAAATTTGGAACAATTAAAAAAAAGGAGTTTAAAATGGCAGATATAGCATTGAAAAATGTTTGCAAAATATATTCAGATAATTACGAAACTGTAAAAAAAATAAATTTTGAGATAAAAGATAAAGAATTTTGCGTATTAGTAGGTCCGTCTGGTTGTGGAAAATCCACAATTCTTAGAATGATTGCAGGATTAGAGGAGATAACGTCTGGGGAGCTTTATATTGATGGCAAAATAGTTAATGAGGTTCCAGCTAAAAATAGAGATATTGCAATGGTTTTTCAAAATTATGCCTTGTATCCTCATATGACAGTTTATGAAAATATGGCATTTGCTCTAAAACTCAGAAAATATTCAAAATCAGAAATTGATGTAAGAGTAAAAGAAGCTGCGGAAATATTAGATATTTCAAAGGTTTTAAATAGAAAACCGAAAGAGCTTTCTGGCGGTCAAAAACAAAGAGTTGCGCTAGGAAGGACTATTGTGAGAAAGCCAAAAGTATTTTTATTTGACGAACCACTTTCAAATTTAGATGCAAAATTAAGAATTTCAATGAGAACTGAAATAAAAAAATTGCATGAAAAATTGCAAGCGACGATTATTTATGTAACGCATGACCAAATTGAGGCAATGACAATGGGCGATAAAATTGTTGTTGTGAGAAATGGGAGTATTGAGCAAATATCAAGTCCTATGGAATTATATAATAAACCTGTTTCTCAGTTTGTCGCAGGCTTTATAGGTTCTCCATCTATGAATTTTCTAAATGTAAAAATTATAGAAAAAAATAATAGTTTGTTTTTAAAAGATGACACTTTTGAAGTTAAAATACCAGATAATTTTGAAAATATTTTAGAAAAATATGTTTCAAAAAACGTAATTTTTGGAATAAGAGCAGAAGATATTTATGATAAAATGTTTTCTATAGCAACAACTGAAAATGTAGCTAGAGTTAATATTGATTTAGTGGAACATTTAGGCTCTGAAACATTTTTATATTTAATATTGGGAAAGCAAAAATTAATAGCTAGAGTGGAACCTCAAAACTCTTCAAAAACAGGACAAGATATAGATATTGTTTTTAATTTGCAAAAAATGCAAATATTTGATAATGAAACTGGAGAAAATTTATTGCTTAAAAAATAATTCTATGCGCTTCGCACATGTAGCGACTGTCAAGGATAATTTTATGTCTACAATTATAGGAAATATTTTCATACCAATACTAGTAGCTTTTATATATTTTATTATGTCTTTTTATATTAAAAAAATCCAACCTTTAAGAGTTTTAATTATTGGCGAAAAGACATATTCGTATGCTTTTTGGATATTTTTTTCATTTGGACTTTTTTTAATTGGGCGACCTATTCAAATACTTTGCGGCAATCATCCAGCTCCTTTAATAATTAGCAATATACGCGAATTTATTATGATTGCTTTTTTGGCTCCTTGTGTTTTACTTACTATTTTAAATCAATTTTTTTTCGACCAAGAACATCATTTTACAAATTCTAAAAGATTTATTTTCTCCATTTTTGCTTTTTGCATATTATTGGGAATATTTTTTATTTATGTTAATATTACGTCTATAGCTGGATCTAGAGAAGTTTTTAAATATAATATATTAAATTTAGAAATTATTGGGTTTGATGGAAATTGGTTCTTTGGAGGACATAAAAATTTTAAATATTTGTTCATAATAAGATTAATTTCGCCGATTTTTATAATGCTTATTTCTGGCATTTTGATATTTTACAAAGCGTTTACATATCCTGCAAATAGTATATATCAAAATTTACCCAAAAAATTCTTTTTGCTGGGTTTTTCAATTTTAATATTTATTATTTTTTTATTAGCCACTGGTCTATTGGCGTATTTTAATAAATCTCAAACTCAATGGTATTATTTAGGAGGATTATTATCGGGAATTTTAGGTTTTATTTCTGTTTATATTCCACCAAAAAATTTTGTAATAAAAAATGACGTAAAAAATAATATTTAATTTTTAAATTAAAATAATCTTTAACTTAAAATCAAAATTTTTATACATATTTAGATATTGAAATAAAGTTTATAGGGAAATAAATAATTGTGTCTATAAAAGATAAAGCTTATAAAATTTTAAAAAAATTAAAAAATATTTATAAAAATCCAAAGACAGAATTGAATTATTCAACTCCATTTGAGCTTTTAGTCGCAACTATTTTATCAGCTCAATGCACAGACAAACGAGTCAATACAGTTACTATAGAGTTATTTAAAAAATACAAAAACGTCTATGATTTTGCAAAAGCTAATCAAAAAGATATTGAAAAAGAGATAAAAAGTTGCGGTTTTTTTCATAATAAGGCAAAAAGTATCATAGAAACGAGTAAAAGAATTGTAGATTTTTATAATGGTCAAGTGCCAGATGAAATGGAAGAACTTCTGACTTTGAGAGGCGTTGCTAGAAAAACTGCAAATATTATTTTGTCAAGTTGCTTCGATAAAGCTCAAGGGATTGCAGTCGATACTCATGTAAAAAGATTATCAAAAAGGTTTTGCTTTACAAAAAGTGAAAATCCAGATTTAATTGAAAAAGATCTGATGAACATTTTTGATAGAAAAGACTGGAATAGCATAAATTATTTATTAGTAAATTACGGCAGATATGTTTGCAAAGCTATAAATCCCAGATGCGATTTTTGTGAATTACATGAATATTGTTGTCATTTTAAAGAAAAAAATAAAAAAGAACTAAAACACATCTTTGGGATTGAAAAAAAAATAGATAATAAAATTTTTATAACAATAAAATTTGCACAAAGTTTAGATGGAAAAATTGCAACAAAATCGTATGAATCTAAATGGATTAGTAATGAAAAATGTTTAGAATTTGCGCATAAGTTAAGGAGTGAAAATGATGCGATTTTAGTTGGAATAAATACTGTTATTCATGATGATCCAATTTTAAATGTAAGATTTTTTCAAAAAAATAAAAAATCGCCGATTAGAATTATTTTAGATGGAAATTTAAAAATACCAAAAAACAGTAAAATTGTAAAGACTTCAAAAATCATAAAAACATTAATATTTTGCAATGTTAATATTTTAAAAAAAAATGAAATTGGAACCTTGAAAAAGATTAATGAATTGAAAAAAAATAAAATAAAGATAATAGGAATTAAAACTTGCAAAAAAAATAATGCATTAGACTTAAATGAAGTTTTAAATTACCTATATAAAAAATTGAGAATAAAAACTTTACTTGTAGAAGGCGGAGGAGAAATTATAACTAATTTTTATAAAAAATTTCTTTTTGATAAGATTTTTGTAATAATCAATCCAATTTTTATAGGGAATGATGGAATTTCTGCTATAAAAAATTTGAATATTGATAAAATAGAAATTGCTAAAGGTAAAAAGTTAAAACTTATTGGTGTTAAAAATTTTGATGACAATTTTATTTTTGAACTTTCAAAATAAATATATTGAAAAAAACAATTATTTATTATATAAAATATTAAGATTTATTATTTTTTAGTTAATGTGTTTGAAAAATAACAAATTAAAATGCTCTAATAAATAAAATGTATGTAATTTAATTAAAAATTGTATCTTTTAAAGAAGGTGTTTATAAAATGAATAATTTAAAAAATAGTTTTTATATTACAACTCCTATCTATTATATCAATGCTGATCCTCACATTGGGCATTCTTATACGACGATTGCCGCTGATGTTTTGGCAAGATATCATAGATTATTGGGACGAAAAGTCTTTTTTCTAACTGGGACTGATGAACATGGACAAAAAATAGAAGAAGCTGCAAAAGCAAATGGGAAAAGTCCAAAAGATTTTGCAGATGAGATTGTAGAAAAATACAAAAAATTATGGTTAGAATTGGATATTAGTTATGATAAATTTATTAGAACAACTGATGAAAAACATAAAAAAACGGTCCAAAAAATTATAGAAATTTTGTTTGAAAAAGGCGATATTTATAAAGGTAAATACGAGGGGCTTTATTGTATACCTTGCGAAACTTATTTTTTGGAGACAGAGTTGCTTGATAGAAATCAGAAAATTTGCCCAGATTGCGGCAGAGAACTTTCTATAGTTAGCGAGGATTCTTATTTTTTCAAGCTTTCAAAGTATCAAGATGTTTTACTAAAATATTTCGACGAACATAAAGATTTTTTGGCTCCACATTTTAGAGCCAAAGAGATGATAAATATAATAAAAAGCGGACTAAAAGATTTGAGTATTACCAGAAATTCTGTTTCTTGGGGAATAAAAAATCCACTAGATGAAAAAGAAACTATTTATGTTTGGTTTGACGCCTTAGTTAATTATATTTCTGCAATTGATTTTTTGGATTTTGTTGAAGATAAAAAAAATATTTTTATAGAAATTTGGCCCGCAGATATTCATCTAGTTGGAAAAGAAATTTACAAATTTCATACATTGATTTGGCCAGCTATACTTTTTGGATTAGGAATTGATTTGCCAAAAAAAGTTTTTGGGCATGGTTGGTGGACTTTTGAAGGAGAAAAAATGTCAAAATCAAAAGGAAATGCAATAGATCCATACAAAATAATAAATATTTTTGGGAAAGATGTTTTGAGATATTTTTTGCTTCGCGAAGTTCCTTTTGGAGTAGATGGCGATTTTAGTATGGCGAGTCTGATTGACAAATATAATGGTGAACTTGCAAATGAAATAGGAAATTTATTTTCTAGAACATTAAATATGATAGAAAAATATTGCAATAAAATTGTCCCAGATATAACATTAGAAAACAATATTTTATTTGAAAAAGCTAATGAGGTTATAAAAGAGTATAGTTATTCTATGGAACAAATTGATATCATGAAAGCATTGATTAAAACATTGGAATTAGTGAAAATGTCAAATAAATATATAGAAGATGAAGCTCCTTGGAAACTTGTAAAAGTTGAAAGTATAGAGAATAAATTAAAATTAGAAAAAGTACTTTTTAACTGTTTAGCTACGATGAGAGTAATAGCAATCTTATTAAATCCTTTTATGCCAACTTCAACAGAAAAAATGTTGAAACAATTAGGAATATCAGAATTAAACTTTAATGAAAATTTAGTAAGATGGGAAGATATGCCTAAAAATTACAGAATAGGAGAGATAGATATTATTTTTCCTAGGTATGAAAATATATAAAAATAATTTTTTATTTTTTAAGGGCAAAAATATTTTATTTATTAAAATTTCTTTATAATTATCGGAAAAAAAGTAAAATAAATAGGCTCTTGACTAGTAAAAATAAGAAGGCTAGTATAAGAGATGATAAAAAGTAATAAAAAAATAAATGAATACCAAATAAGACAAATAATTAAATTTTTTAACTCTGATATAACAGCAACGGCAATAAGTGAAATTTTAAAAATCAATAGCAACACAATTAATAGAATTTGCAAGAGGTAAAAACCATATAAATGGAATAGAAAGTTTTTGGAGTTATGCGAAAGGGAGATTAAGCAAATTGAATGGCTTTGAAGAGCTATAAATTCATGCTGCATATCAAAAAAGAATGTAAGTATAGATTTAACAATAGAAATAATAAACATTTTGATAAAACTATATATAATTTATTGGCTGGCTATTTGAATGGTTTAAATTAATTCTATTAAAAAAATAAAAAAATGTTTTTTATATTCTAAAACTAGTCTAACTCCAATTTATTATTTCATTGATATTAAAATTCATAATTTAAAAAGAAAACTGGAGGAATAAATGGCGACATTGGTTGTAGTTGGAACACAATGGGGCGATGAGGGAAAGGGAAAAATTGTTCATCTTTTGGCTGAAAAGTCAAATTATATTGTTCGTTATCAAGGTGGTAATAATGCAGGGCATACGGTAATTTTTGACAATAAAGAATTTATTTTACATTTAGTTCCTTCTGGAATATTAGAACCAAACAAAAAATGTATTATTGGAAATGGAGTTGTAGTAGATCCAGTAGAGTTGATACAAGAAATAGAATTCTTGGAACAAAAAGATATTAATATAAACGGCAGACTTTTTATAAGCGATGCTTGCCATATAATTTTGCCATATCATAAATTTATTGATGTTTGGATCGAGCAAAAAAGTACTAAGAAAAATAAAATTGGGACTACAAAAAAAGGCATAGGCCCTGCATACGCTGATAAAGTTGAAAGAGTTGGGATTAGAATGGCTGATTATATGAATGACGATATATTTTTTGAACTTTTGGATAGAAATCTCGCGGAGAAAAAAGTTATTTTAGAAAATTTTAAAAATATTGACAAAATTAGAGAAGAAGTTTTGAAAGATAGAGAAAAAGTGATAAAAAGATTGACTTGTTTTGTTTGCAATACAAGTTTTCTGTTAAACCAAGTGATTAGAGAGAAGCAAAATGTTATTTTTGAAAGTGCTCAAGGAACAATGTTAGATGTTGATTTTGGAACATATCCATTTGTTACATCATCTAATCCTTTATCAGGAGGATGTTGTATAGGTACAGGAGTTGCGCCAAATAAGATAGATTCTATATTAGGAGTTGTAAAAGCTTATACAACTAGAGTGGGTGAGGGTCCATTTCCCACAGAATTATTTGATGAATATGGAAAACATTTGTCACAAAAAGGTCAGGAATTTGGAGCTACGACAGGTAGACCTAGAAGATGCGGTTGGTTCGATGCAGTTGTCGTGAGATATAGTATAATGGTAAATGGGGTAAATGTACTTGCTTTGACAAAACTAGATGTTTTAGATGGATTAGAAGAAGTAAAAATTTGCACAGGATATAAATATAAGGATAAAATTTTAGATCAAATGCCTTCTTCAAGAGCAATTTTTGAAAAATTAGAACCAATTTATATAAAAATGACAGGTTGGAATGAAAGTACAAAAGTTAAATTTTATGATGAACTTAACGATAATGCAAAAGCTTATTTAAAAAAACTAGAAGAACTTGTTGAATGCAAGATCGCATTAATTTCTATGGGAAGAAGTAGAGAAGAAACTATCATTTGTGATGAAAAAATTTTAGATTTTTCTTTTGGTAAAGAGGCTAAATAAAAAAATTCTAAAACGAGGTTTTTTATGGCTATTGTATATGAAAATTTTAAAAATATTATTTCTGACATAAAAAAAATTTGCAATGATAATAATAGAGATTTTAATGATATAAAATTAGTTGCTGTTTCAAAAACGGTCGAAATTGAAAAAATAAAAGACGCCATTAATGCAGGCGCCAGAATTTTAGGAGAAAATAAAGTCCAAGAAGCAGAAAGTAAATTTGAAGAAATAAATAATTTTGCTGTTTTAAAAGGAATAAAAAAAAATT
>JAIRLV010000207.1 GCA_031259185.1 Elusimicrobiota bacterium
TTTCTCTTTATTAAGATATTTCCTAAAACATCAAACATGTGTTTATTTGTTATGATCGTTTTGTCACCTACAATAAATCTTCCACCGGATACAACGTTATTATTATATCGATCTTTATGCCTAGATATCACACAAGTATCAACTCCAATGATCGCATTTTTCCCAAGATAAAATGAATTTAATCCAAGAACTTTTACAAATCTATATATTTTTGCGTTTTCTCTCAGAATAATCTTTTTATTATCCAATAACAACACAAAACAACCTATCTTAGCTCCTGTGCATATTTCGACATTCTCTGCAATTATAAAAGAAAATATTCCTAAAGAAGCTTTATATGAAATTTTATATCTTAAGAGAGACCTATATAGAATGATCTTTATTTTAGAAAATATAAATAAATTTATTATAGTATTAACCAATAATAGATATATGATTTTTTTTTGCTTCATTTTTTATGACTATTTTATAAAATGTAAAGACTAATAATGTATTTATAATTTCAGATATTAATAATATTATAAGTAAAGAATTGATACTTATTCCAAATTTTATATATGTAAACAAAAGAAGTATAATAAGAGATAAAAAACTAATAATAGAAGAATATAATAGAGAATATAGTTTGTTATATTTTCCAAAATATTGCTCAAAATATGTCCGATTCATCATCAAAATATATGTAAATAACATCAGCATAAATGGGACATTAATCTTAATATAATGAAATATTGAAAATCTATTAGATAGATAAATGCAAAAAAACATAAAAACAAAACCAATACTAATTATAAATAAATATCTTAGATAATTATTTATATTAAATATCTCCTTTTCTATATATATATATTTAGAATAATAATTTATTGCGGCCCCATGTGCTAAGATCATTATAAAAAAGAATCGCAAAAAAATTGATAGTCTTTCAAATTCTGAAGTGTTTAGGTTATTATATCCATAAATCTTAAGTAGATTATTTTGCATTGTTGCAAAAAATAGAACTAATATTAGCGGCCAAGAAAATTTAATAGAATTCATAATTTCGTAAAAATATATTTTGATTTTTCCAACATCCAACATATTCTTTTTTGCAAAATTAAAAAAAACACCTATGCAAAATAATATATATGACATTGAATAAATAAATAAATCAAATTTAAGTTCAAATAAATAAGAGAGAAAAACAGATACAATAATTAAAATATTTATTAATAATGAATAGATAAAAATAGAAGATTGTTTGTCTTCTAATCTGAATATAACACCTTTAATGTTGATAAAAGTAAGAAATATAAATCTAGGTATGCAAAATATATAAAAATATTTTACTCCAAAGATAAAACCATATAGTAAAAAAACAGTCACATAAAAGAAAAGTAATGTCAATAAAATGGAGTTAGCATTTATAATAAATTTCTCTCTATCTATACTTTTTCTATAAGCATATAAGAAATATGTTCGTAGTCCAAAATCAAGAAAACTAGAAAGCAACAATGATAGACTAATAATATATTCGACTTTTCCATAGATATCTCCATCTGGCACTAATTTTAAAATCACAAAAGGAACAAGAAAATTAATTCCTTTGTCAATATAATTTAAAAAGGAATAGAAATAAATATTCTGAAATTTAACCATAAATCTTCTCATAACACTTGGCTAAATGATATGAATTGAAACAAAAGGGTAGATTTATTTTATAATTAGACGATATCCTTAAATAATCACTCATTAAATCATTATTTTTTGCTACTTCATTAAAAATAATTTCATATGAAATATTTGGTATATTGGGTTTATTTTTTAGAATATTCCATATGATTTTTTCTTTTTTTAAAATATCAACAATTGCTTTTTTAGGAATAAATATTTCTTCTAAATTGTTTTTTTTTATACAAAAGAAAGAAAAAAGATTAATATCATTAAATGGAAGTATTGATCTTTCCTTGCTACACATAATATTTAATATTCCAGAAGCGTCACTTCCTGAAAGATGAAAAAAAACATAAAACAACAGATTGTTTTCTAAAATATCAATATTTGTTGTTGTTTTTTTTATAAATGAATTATATAAAGAAGCAAGATTGTTATATTCTATATAATCATTAATAATTGGAAGTTTTTTATATCCATAATATAGCGATAACTGCGGGTATCTATATAATATTTTTTTTTCATTATTTAAATATTTGAATACTAAATTTAGTTTTATAGAATTTGACATATATAAATACCTTCTAATTAATTCTCCAAAACCTTCTAAACCTTTATTTCCTATTTTAATGGGTGAAGTAGAACCATAGTTTAAAATTGAATCAGCTTGTTGGCCACTTATATAATTAACATCACAATTTTTATAAAAATCGGATATTTTTTTAAATATAAAACTAAAATGTGCTGAGTTTGGTTGAGAGTAAATAATATCCTCAAAATCATTTACTCTCAAATCATTTATATCAACAATAATTTTTCTTATTTTTAGATTTAACTCTTTAGATATAGAGTCACTACATTCTTCATCGATTAAATGAGGCTTAAAATTCACTCCTTCGTATTTCCCAAAAACCAGTTCAATATTATCCGATTCTAACTTTTTTTTAGCTAAAATAGCTATAAGAGTTGAGTCAAGTCCACCACTGAATAAAATGATATTTTTCTTGTTTTTATCTAAACTTCTATAAATAGTCTTAACTATAACATCTTGACTGTTCATTTCTTTATATCGATCATTGATAGAAACTCTATATGAAATATGATTTTCTATCCTATTAAAAACAAGTTCACATAGATTAGGCAATTTATATATTTCATTAATAATTGTATAATCCATTGGAGCATATCCATATTTCGTAAAAAAATGCAAAATACGTTGATTAATTGTCACATCTGTTTTTTGCAACAAAAATTCACATAATTCAAAGAAATTAAAACTGATATATATGTGCTCGCCTAAGTGGGAATAATACAAAAAATCACAGCCTATATAATCATTTTTGAGACGAATAATTACTTTGTTATCATATTCTTTTATCTCAATGATAGTATTATCTTCTAATTTATTATTTGGATAAATAAATATCATTTATTCTCTTTTTAAAATTAAAAAATGACGATTGAATCTCATTTTCACTAAGCAAATCCTCTCTAATACCTGAGTAGCTTTTTATAACTAAATGCAATATATTCAATTTTATAAATATATTTTTTATCAAATCTATATAAAATGATTTTAGAATAAAAAACATCAAATTTAATTTTTTTGACGATTTCTTCTTCTGTTTTATCATTTCTACTATTTTGATTGC
>JAIRLV010000217.1 GCA_031259185.1 Elusimicrobiota bacterium
ACTCCTTTTAGCGCCATTTTGAGCAAAATATTGGGAAATTTCTGACATAGTAGTTTTATCGCCTTTATAAGATATAATAATTTGCTCTGGAGAATTATAATTTGCAATTTCAATTTTTATGTTTTTTTTAGTTAAAGCTTTTACATTTTTTTCAACATTATCTTTATCCAATCCTATTATAGCTATCATCCCGCCTTTGTTTTCTTGACTAGCTTTTTTTATAAATTCGCCTCTTTTAGCAACTAATTTAATTCCATTTTTAAAGTTAAAAGTTTCGGCTGCTGTCAATGCTGAATATTCTCCTAAACTATGCCCTGCCACAAAAACTGGAACAATATTTTTCGATTTCAAAATTTGAAATATAGAACAACTTAATGTATAAATTCCTATTTGTGCAACTTCTGTTTGTTTTAGCTCCTCATTTGTTCCATTAAAAATAATGTCTGATAATTTTGCAAATTTATCTTTATTTATATTGTTCATTATATCAAAATATTCTTTTACTATATCAAAATTATCATACAAATCTTTTCCCATACCAACATACTGCGAACCTTGCCCTGGAAAAACGATAGCTAAATTATTAATCATTATTTTTGCTCCAAATTTTTTTAATAATGCTTTTTTTTATCTCTTCATTTAAGTTATTTTTTACGCAAAAAGTAGCAAACTTTATAGCATTTTTTATAGCGAGAGCATTTGAATTTCCATGTGCAATTATTGTAATTCCATTTGTTCCCAAAAGTAAAGCCCCACCATATTCTTTTGCATCAACTTTTTTCTTTAAATCCGATAGGACCGGTAAAAATAAAATTGCCGCTAGTTTTCTAAAGACATTTTTTTTAACAGATTGTTTGAAAAATTTAATTAATACAGAAGCAACTCCTTCCGATACTTTTAAGACTATATTCCCAACAAATCCATCACAAACAACAACATCGCAACTCCCATCATTAATATTTTTGCCTTCGACATTCCCAACAAAATTTATTTTTGACTGTTTTAATAACTCAAAAGCTTCTAAAGTTAAAGTATTCCCTTTTTGTTCTTCTTCTCCAATATTTAAAAGCCCAACTTTTGGGAATTTTATATCAAATATTTTTTCTGCATAAATAGAGCCCATAATACCAAATTGTAAAAGACACTCAGGCGTAACATCTACATTCGCCCCGACATCTAATAATACGGTATGAGCATTCAGGGTTGGCATTGTAGATACAATAGCCGGTCGTTTAATTCCATTTATTCTTTTTAAATGGATTAATGAAGCTGCCATGGTTGCTCCAGAATTCCCAGGAGAAATATAAGCGTCCGCTTTATTTTCTGAAACTAATTTAGCAGCGATCATGACAGATGCGTTTGGTTTTTGTTTACAAGCCTTTGCAGGAGATTCGGACATCTCTATAATTTCATTAGATGGAACCATAGATATATTTGATAGATTATGTAATCTTTTATGTTTCGCTTTACATAATTCCTTATCAATTAATTCTTGTTTGCCAACTAGAATGATTTCTATATTTTTGTCTTCATTCACTGCTGATAAAACACCTTGCAGCAAAATTTCTGGAAGATTATCGCCGCTCATTATATCAACGGCTATTCTAATTTTTTTCATAATTGTCTTTTCATTTTAAAATTTTTTTATTAAACTTCTTGTACCGACGACGAAGTTGAAACTTTTTTATCTTTTGATTTTATAATCATTGCAATTTCTCCATTATAAAAACCGCACTTATTACAAGCTCTGTGAGAAATAACTAATGAACCACATTGAGTACAATTTAAAAATGCTTTTTCTTTTAATTTCCAATTTGCTCTTCTTTTATCTCTTCTTGATCTTGAATGTCTTCTTTTAGGATTAGCCATAATATTTTACCTCATATTTTATTTTTTATCTTTATTCAAAAAATATTCTTTTAAAACATCTTTAAAAGCATTCTTTTCTTTTTTTGCTTTATCAAATTCTTTGTTATATATTTCTATACAATTACAATATTCTTTATTTAAGTTTTTTCCACAAAAAGAACAAAGTCCCTTGCAATCATTAGAACATTTATATAAAAAAGGAATGTTTAGCCATAATTCTTCTCTTATATCGTTCCTTAAATCCAATTCTAATTGATTTTTTCCAATTTCGTATTCTCTGTTAAAATCAACTTTTTTTACATATTCAAATTTTTCTAAACATTTTTCACAAATTTTCTCTAAAAAATAAATTATGTTACCAGATACAAAAATGAGATTTTCCGGAACAAAAGATATTTCCAAATTTAATTTTATTTTTTTTGCATCTTTATCATCTAAAAAAGAAATATCGTAAACTTCTTCTTCTATCCTTTCTTTTAAATTTTCAATTAACTTTTTTATATAAATTATCATTTTTGAGACTACTTTAATCCCTATATTTTAAAATTCTAACAATTTTTTTTGTTTTTGACTTAAATATTAAATTTATTAAACTGAATCAATTCTTTTCACTTATTGCGGATAAATTTATTATCGCTAAATTTTCTTTTTATTCAACCCTTTCAATCAATTATCTAATACCACCAGTCTGGTGAACTATCCTCGCTATATCTTATCATCCCATTAAAAACAAATGG
>JAIRLV010000275.1 GCA_031259185.1 Elusimicrobiota bacterium
TATGTTTCCATTTTGTGATGTTTTAAAATCAGTCCATAATCCATTTATTAAATTAAAATAAAGATGATATTTTTTATCATCACAAAAAATTGAACAAATTCTAACTTCATTTGGATCAGAAGTTTTTTTTACTGTGAAATTTGTTTCGAGAAAAGACTGATAAACATTTTTTGGTAAATTCATTTTTTATTATTAAATATATCTATAATATCTTTTATAAAATCGCGTAAAAACATATCCCATAAGAGAAATACAATAAATAAAGCAGGAATTAAACCAATTACAAATTGTGTAATAGTATTTGTAAGCATTTCAGCATCCATAACTTATATTACAATAAAAATATTATTTTGTCAAGGGGTGTGGCGGTGATTATTTTAATTCCTGCTTAATTGTTTTAGTTATACAGAAAGGGCAATAAGCTTTCTCCAAATTAAGTGAGGAACGCCATCCTTCTTTTCTTAGAATAATTTCAAGTTCTTCATCGCTAGAAGCTTTATAATCATAAATTTTTCCACATTCGCTACAGATTACTTTATAGGTGTAAGATAATATTTTTCCAGTAGGTTCATCAGTTATAACTGTTTGAATTTTATTTCTTTCTTTATATTTTCTTATTTCATTGTTTTCATCAACGATTGGATCAAAAATCCCAATTATAGGTTGAGACACTCCAAATCCAGTTTTAAATTCAGGCATTGTTTTTCTCCTTAAAGTGGAATTTCGAAATGATGGTTTTTTCTATAACTTCGGCATTTTGTTTCATATTGTTCCAATCGTTCTGAACAATAATGTTCAACATCTTTAATAACTTTTTTAACATATTTTTTATCCTCACAATTAGCCATAAATTTTACTATAGTATTTGTTAATATTGTATCATAACGATATAATTTTAAAACTTTTTTTATAAAACTATTTTTATTACAAAATGAAAGAATACAAGAAATAATTTGTGGATGTTCACCTTGAAACATTAAACAAAATGTTTTTGGAGTACATTTCTTAAAAAAATCTTCAAAGGGAATTTTTTCTTTCTGCTTATTTATATTAAAACTATAAATCATAAATATCTCCAATGAAATCCTTTAGCGGAATTTCCATTTTTACAACATTTACATAAAAAGCTAATATCTATTTTTTTTGTTCGACCTGCTTCAGATATTGAATCAAATATTTCGTTAGTTTCTAAACAAATAACTTTTTTTCGTAATTTTTCTTTTTTAAATTTTATATTATTATTTATAAAATCATCATAATATTTCCAATGTAATCTTTCATTTGTAATAGGATGAATACCGGCGGTTATTGATTTGTTTTTACAACAAGTGGAAATATCGGCAGAAGATTTTATATTACACCATATTGCGGCTTTAGATATTGAATCAAATATTTCGTTAGTTTCCAAACAAATAACTTTTTTAGCTCTTGGGCTTTTTCCTCCAATATATTTACCTATTTGTTTTATTCTAAGTTTTTCTTTTGTTTCTTCAGATAAATGTTTTCCTAATCTTGAATTGATTAATCCATTTTTATATTTTTCTTTTAATACATTTGAAATTTTTTGTTTTTCTTCATTAGTTAATTTAATTCCATATCGTGCATTGTTTTTTCCAGAACTTTTTTCTTTTAATATTTTTATAGTGCTTTCATGAATCTCTGTATGAAAACTGCCTCCAGTCGTTAAATTATACCCTTCATTAAAAGAATTATAAAAAGCAATCCAATATTTTTCTCTATTATTTAAATCATTTGTTTCTTCTAAAACTTCAAATGAAAAATTATTGATATTATATTTTTTAATATCTTCTTTAAGAAGTCTAGTTATTTTTTTTAATTTTTTTTCTTCTTGCCAACGCATTCTTATATTTTTAGCTTGTCCAATATATTTTTTCCCATTAATTAAATTTTCTATTTTATAAATACCTGTCATATATTTTAACTTAAAATTTCAGTAAGTCTTACGGCGAAATTTTCATCTACTACGACTGTTTCTCCGCGTCCTATAAGAACATTATTTGCAAATATAGAAACTGGGTCTCCAGCAAGAGCATCCAATTCAACTATACTACCTTCACCTAATTGTAAAATATCTTTTACAAGCATTTTTTTTCTACCAAGCTCAACACTAAGTTGAACATTTACATCATCTAAATTGATACCAATTTTATCAATGTTATGTTTTTCGTCCATATAATCTTTCTCCATTATGTTTATTTTATTATAAAGTTTTATAACTATGAAAAGGTCTTTGTTTCCTTCTTCGGAATATCGAGTGTTAAAATCAAATAATATTCTTGTATTACCTGCTATAAGATATTTTGTTTCTTTATTAAAAATAAAAACATCTCCAATAGATACGTTTTTTAATTCACCAATAGAAATTTCTTTTCTAAAAAGTAACGCCTTTAAATCTAGTTCAATTTTATTAAAAGTTGGTAATATATTTTTTATACTTAGCTTTTTATCACAATAACGCCCATACCAATTTTTAGCATTTAATTTATCTAAAATTGGTTCAAGTGTAAGAGATGGATAAAATATATTTATCATTCCTTCTACATCATTATTTTTTATTTCACAAGTAACCAAAACACCCATTTCAGTTGGATAAGTAAGTTGAATAATTTGCGGAGTTGTATCTATAGAAATTAAATTTATTTCAGTTAAGATTATATCAGACCACATTTTTTTTAATGCATCGATAATAATATTTATTGGAGTTTTCATAGAAATTTTTTCTATATTAGTAAGCTCATGTTGCGCTTTTAAACATTCTCCATCTCCTCCAAACATACAATCTATTATAGAAAACGTTATAGCTGGATCAATTTCTGCTATCGCTTTACCAAGAGATTTCATTTCTATTGGAAATAATGTTGTAGGTGTAGGTACACTACGCACAAATTCTTCATAAGTAAGTTGATCAACAGATGCAAGATGAATATGACACGTGCTTTTTAACAAAGATGAAAACATATTTGTTAATTCTCTTGAAAATGTTTCGTGAATTATCGAAACTGTTCTTATTTGTTCTCTTGTAAATTTATCTGGCCTTTTGAAATCGTAAATTTTTATTTTTTTACACCCTTCATAAACTGGCTTAAAATCATCTGGATCTAAACTATTTCCTACTGTAATAGCTGTAAGTAGCTGATCAATTTCTTGCTGTGTTAAAACTGTTGCCATTTTTATCCTTATCCTTGTAGGTGACCGTATTCTTTTTCCATTTGTGTCGCATAATCAGTATCATATTTAAGAAAAAGTTGTATTAAATCGTTAAGCAGTTTATTAGTTGCTTTTTGCTCTAAAAGTATTTGACGTAGTAATTCTTCCATTTTAAAACAAAGCGGATGGAGATTTCACTCCATCCGCTTCCTCCTTTTTTAGCCTTTATGCTTGGCCAAAGCACTTCCCAGGATGGATTTAACTAAAGTAATAAAGTTTATCTGTTGGATGATATTTCTTTAAATATTTATCAACAATTTGCTGGTAAATATTTTCAAGAATATCTTTCATTACTTGAGCTGTGAAATTTCTATCACAGTCAACATATCCATCAATATGAACTCTTACTTCATCTTCATTTAACTTTTTAACTTTAAGATCAATCATTTGTTTCTACTTAATTACCTACTAATAATTCTAATACATCCATTACAACTGCTTCATCCGGCTCGTCTCCATCAACTTTTTTAGCAATTGCTTTTAATATTTTTCCAGCAGTTCCTT
>JAIRLV010000280.1 GCA_031259185.1 Elusimicrobiota bacterium
TCCTTGTCTTTTGTTCCAAAACTTGAAATTGCTTGTCCCCTATTCGCATAATAAACCCACATAGGTTTGCCCCATTCGCCAGCGATTGCAGGAAAAAAACTAGCAAAAGACTTTGCATTGTTATAATTTTCTATAATAAATTCTTTATTACTTACTTTATAATTTACAACTTTTGTCATTTTGGGCTCCTATAAATATAAATTATTATTTAAAATAATTTTAATTGTCCGTCTGCCTCTTTTAATTGCCAACTGCCGTTATTTGTTTTATACGCTATGTTTTCTAATACCTTTAATATTGTTTGTTCCTCTGGTGTTTGACCGTTTTTTAATAATGGTAATATCTCTAAAACCATCTCGTCAAATTTTGCTTCTTTCCCTTCCCTCTCTTTTCTCCTTAAATGACTTAATAAATAATATTGTATCCTCAAATGAATATCTATATGACTCCTAAATTTTGTATTCTCTTTTATTTTATATTGCTGTGTTATTTTATTATAATCAAAATTATTAAGTAAAAACGGTGATAAATCCTCATATTCTTTCGCTAATAAATCTAAAAATCCTAGTTCTAAACCCTTTATAATTAATTCATCATTTATTTGTTCTAGTGTTGCCCCTCCATCTCTTGCAATTATCCCCTCTATTGTTTGTATAATAATCTCAGTCATGTTCATACCTAGATTAGCTTTCATTATTGCCTTTGGATTTTTCGTTTTTTTAAATTTAATAATTAATTGCCCTGATAATGTTGTAAAAGGATTTTGTCTTTTTTTAAAACTTGTTTGACCGTTTTTTTGCGGTATAGCATTAACATATTCAAAACCATAATCTTCTGCAGTCTCAGTTATTAAATGCCAAAATTCAGGGTCTTTGTGCGCAAAAACAAAAGATAACCACCTATCAAACTTTAAAACTCTATACATTTCTTTTATGCTTTCGGTAATTAATTTTTTGTAACTATCCTTTGTTTTATTATGGTTCCCGCCTTCAATTGCCTCTTTTTCATAATCGTCTTCTGTTAACTCTAAATCTAACCACGCATTCCACATAATTGAAAGATCTAAATATGCAATTTTTTTGCCATATGGAGGATCGGTATAAATATAATCAACACTTTCATCATTTATAAAATTTAAATCTGTCGCTGTTCCCTTTACAATTTTTAAATTCTCAATAGTGTTTTTGTTTATGTAATATTCTATCTCTTTTTTTGCATTTGTTATTTTCTCAAATCTTAACTTAAAAGATTTCATGATATCAATAATTGTAGGTTTTGGAGCAATTCTATATCTATAATACATAAATGGAGCAGCATTACCACCTCCAATATTAGAAGTATGATAAGTCAAATTTGATCTTGTTATGAGCCCACTAAACATTAACATTAAAACTTTTTTTATATATTTATTTTTCTGTTTTTTGATTATTGACTTTAATAAAGCTAATTTTGCCAACTGTTCTTTGCTAAATAACTCTTCTATAAATTCTACATCGGAACCTTTTGGCATAATAATATCTTTTGGATATGGATATTTTTTATTATTTTTTAATATTTTTTTTACTTCTTTTTTATTTTTGGGTTCTTTTTTTTCATATTCGTTAACTACTTCTTCAAATGCAGTCCCAAGTTCTTTAATGTTTACGGGACAAGTTAAAGCGTCAACTAAAAATATCGCTAATGGATTTAAATCAACATTTATTGCTTTTCTGCCATTCATCATTGCTTCAATGCAAGTGACACCAGTACCACCAAAAGAATCCAAAACTATATCTCCTTTTTGAGTAAAATTTTTTATATATTCTGCTACCACATTCCATACTTGTCTTGTAAAATATCCATGTACTCCATAATGCCTTTTAGACATCCATTTTTTTATGGGTATTTCTTTTAATATCGGTCTATTCAAATAATCGAATTCTTTATTCTTTTCTCTATCTATAAAAATTATGTTCTTTTTTTTGTCTCTTAATATAAAATGACTCGGTGAAATTAATTTTTTTAACTTATCCCAATTTTCTTTAATTTCCTCTATTTTAAAATATAATATCGGAGCGCTATTACCTAATGTTTTATATACTACAAACTCAATCCCATTGCATAAACAAAAATAATTACTACGTATTTCAGGATGTGTAGCGTAACTATAAACTTGCTCTACATTATCGCTATTCATTATTTTTTCGTTCGGTGCTTTTGCATCCAAAACACATATAAAACTTTCTCCAATTTTTATAACATAATCAGGTATCAATTTAATAGGTCTTTTTTTGCTGCCAATCTTTATAAAAGGATGTTTCAATGTTTTACTACGAATTATATTTTCATTTTCATACCCTAATTTTTTTAATATTGGTAGTATTATAAGCTCTCGTACAGTATCCTCTTTAATATTTTTATCTTTTATATTTAATTTTTTAAATATTGTATTTTTTATCATAACTTTTTTATTATTTTATTTCCAAAGAAAATAATTTTTGCCCATATTCTATTTTATCGCCGCTTTCTACAAAAATCTCCGATAATATTCCTTCATAATCAGAAGTAACTTCTTTAAAAATATTCATAGCTTCAATATATCCCAATACTTGATATTTACTAATTTTATCACCAATTTTTATATCAATTTTTTTGAATTTTACATTTGAATATTTAAATGTTCCCACAAATTTTGAATTGATATATTCTTTAGTAACGTTATTTAAATCACTTTTAGTATTTACATTTTCTGCAATATTATTAATATTATCTGCACTTTTACCACATTTAAAATTTTCATTTTGAAAATTTCTTTTTATTCTCAGTTTTAGTCCATTACTTTCCCAACACAATTCTTTTATGTCAGTATCTTTCAGTAATTCAAAAAAATTTTCTATTCTTTTGACATCCATAACTTTAAACCCTCATAAACTTAAAATTTATTCTATAAAAAATGATATAAATTATAGCGAATTAATGTTAAAATACGTTTTTTATTTTATTAATTTTAATATAGATTGTCAATATTTGAGTTTGCGGTTAAATATCTATATAATAAATCAAAATTGCGTAATTCAAATGTTTTTTAAAATTAATTTTTATAAATTTTTTTTATAATATAAAAAAAGTTGTATAATATTATTTAATATATTTATATAGTTTAGGAGTGTTTATGATAAAAATATTAGACTTCAGTTCAAAAAGTGAAAATGAAATTATTAGTTTTTTAAATGACAAAATAAAAGTCCATATGAATGGAATAAGTATATTAAAAAATAAAATTAGAAATTATAATATTTATGTTGACAGAATTTCTAATAAAGCCGCTAATATTCTAAAACAGGATATGTTGTCAATTGGCGGCGATATTGCGGTTCATAGTGATGTTGTCAGATATAAAGATGGTAATAACATTAATTCTTGCTTGATAATTGGGACAAAAAAACAGATTTTACTA
>JAIRLV010000136.1 GCA_031259185.1 Elusimicrobiota bacterium
ACCCCTCCAGCATGAACTCCTACTTGTCTAAACTTTTTAATAATTTTAGGACACATATCTATACTATCTTTATGTTCTAAATAAAGATTATACATAGATTTATTATCCTTTAATTTTTCAATATTTTGTTCCCAACTAATTGTATCATCAAAACATTTACAAAATTCATTACTTTTTTGAAAATCGATTTTTTCTTTTCTTAAAATATCCTTTAATCCTGAAAGCAAACCTATTTCGCTATAAGTTCCCACAGAAATTACGCATTCTTTCCCATATCTATTTTCAAGATATTCTTTAATAAGTGGCTTTCCGGCATTGGTATAATCAATGTCAACATCAATCCCACCAGCTCCTCCGGCTCTTGCTTGCTTTAATTCTATTGGTATAGATAAATCTACTGATTTAATCAATCCAAGTAAAAATGGAATTACTCCATTTTTTATTTTGTCTTTATTATAAATTAAGTCTTCAACTAAATCAATTCCATTTTCGTAAGCAATTTTAGCTCGATAAAGCTCTTGTCCCAATCTTTGCTTAAGATTGGGAAATTTTTTTATTTTCTTTAAACAATATTCTTTTAATTCTTCATAATTCATTATACCTCCTTATCTCTTTCGATTTTTTATCATTCTTCGTCTTTTCCAAATTGATAAATATTTATTCTTTCTTACTGGATTTTTATTTTCAATTCCTAAAGCACCAAAAAGTTTATCAAGAATTGTATCATAATATTTAAACGCTAATTCTTTTTCTTTATTCATAATTTATTTTCCTCAACTTCACCTTTTTTATAACATTCTTCAATAATTTTTTCTACTTCTTTTATACAACGTTTAACATCTTTTATTTCTTCTTCTAATAAGAAAAAATTAAAAACTTTCTTTTTTGGATGATAATTATTAAGACCAAATCTTTCAATTTTCATACAAACTTTTATAACTTCGCTACATTCTTCAGCTAATCTTACAAATGGACTGCCCACTTTACAATATTCTTTATTCATATCTTTATTATATTCCTTATTTACATTTTGTCAAGAGGTTAATAATAATCTATAATAGAATCTGATAATCGTGAATTACTTACAAATCTTTCAAATATAAGATTGTTTTCTATTCCATCCATTTGCCAATCAATTATATTTAAGCAACAGCAAACTATGGAACCTCCCGCGCTTCCTCTAGCTGGCCCACGCCATATATCATTCTCGTTTGCAAATTTTGCCATATCGTTTAATAAAAGAAAATATCTTGACACACCTTTTCTAATAATTAATTCAAGTTCTGTCTTTACTCTTTCTCTATATTTTAACGGACAATCTTCATATTTATCAACACCAAAATGCTTCATTAATCCTTGACGAGTTAATTTCATTAATTCTTCATCTTCATCAAATGCTTGACGCGGCAATAACATCTTATTTCGTTCTGGAAAAATAAAATTAATTTTATTTAAAATATCAATTGTATTTTTACACCAACCCTCTATTTGATAATTGGAATAATCATATTTAAACCATTGATTTTGCTCTTTAAAATCATTTATATTATGTAAATATAAATGATGACATTGAAATTGTTCACCAACTTCTTTATCGTCATCGCTTCTTAAATAAAAAGAAAACTCTTGTACTTTACCACCATCTTTATCAATATAATGTGAATCGGCTGTAAGTATAATAGGAACTCCGTTTTTATTTGCTATATCAATTAACCATTGGTTATATTTTTTTTGAAATTCCATTTCATTTATTTGAAGTTCAGCATAAAAATTATCTTTAAAAACTTCTAAAAATTTCAAAAATAATTTTTCAGCTTCATCTTCTTTTTCTTCTGCCAATAAATTAGCAAAACCAGACGAAGAACAAGCCGAAGAGACAATTAACCCTTTTGAATATTTAAATAATTCCTCAAAAGAATTTCTTGGTTTATAATAAAAATGTGTTTCATCTTTATTTGCTTCGTAATTTAATCTAAGTAAATTACGATAACCTTCATCGTTTTTTATTAAAAGAATTACGTGATTATTTTTTTGTCTTATTCTTTTCTTTTTTTCATCATATTCTTCTAATTTATCTATACAATAATTTTCAATGCCAAAAATAGATTTAATACCAAACTTTTTACAAGAATTATAAAATCTTATCCATCCGCCACACATTCCGTGATCGGTTAAAGCTATTCCAGGCTGATTTAATTCAGCTGCTCTTTTAACTAAATCTTCTGGTGTATCAAGGGCATCATATAAACTATAAATAGAATGATTATGAAGATTTACAAAATTTTCCATAACTCTTTTGTTATCCTTTTAAGATTTTATGAACTTCTTCAAACAATTTATTTTCTTTCTTTTTAAAAATAAAGTTAGGTGAAAATTCTCCATAGGCGGTATGTATTAACTGCCATTTTTGTTTATCGTAGTCATAATCTAAGCAAGATATATCATAATCTTTATTTTCTTCTGGTTCTAAATATGGCAATTGAAACAATTTAAAATCATTTTTAATATTAGTTATAAATCTAATTTTAATTGTTTTTTTGGGATAACCCTTTGGGCGTAACCAATCGTTTATTGCGAAAGATTTACTCCAATACGAAAAAATAAATGGTCTAAAATAAGCATAATGAGGAGTAAAATGTGAAGAAATAAAAATATATCTATTATACCTTATTAAATTAAGAAATTCTTTTATTTTTGAAAATGGAGGATTAGTTATTACTACTGGATTATCAGTAATATAATCAACTTCCTCCATTTTATCATAACACTCTACATTTATTTCATTATCTTTTAAATATTTAAATATTTCACTTTCTTGTGTATCACAAGGACAAATAATTCTTTTTTCCTTTTTAAGTAATGGAATAAAATCTTTTAAAAATAATTCTGCTGTTTGATATGAAGTATAATATTCATCATCAATATTATTATACTTACTTCTACTTTTTAACATTACACTACTCTTTTAAATTTCAAATTTTTTGTTAGTTTGATTTAAGCTATTTATATAATTTAAATTTGCTAACATTTGTTTCATATTTAATTCATTAATTTGTTTTGAATCTTCTTTATCCTCAATTCTACATCTTTTATTATATTCAAAAATTTCTCTATTTAATTTTTGTATTTCCTTACTATAACGAGTGGTTTCACTATTAAAAGTAATATTTACAAGCAATGAAATAAAATTTATTACTAATAAAATTATACTAATATTTAAATATATTGTAAATAATTGTTCTATCGTCATACTGCTAATTTCTCCCATACATTTTTTTCTGTTAATCCTTTTTCATAAACACTTTGTATTAATTGTTCGCTATGATTATTAATATCATAAAAATAAAAATTAGAATTATAACTAATAACAAGAATATTATCTCTTATAGAACATACTACAACTTGGCAATCCCCATTATTAATATTATTTGTTTTCATATTGTTTTTTATCATTTTTTTATAACAATCTTCTAAAAGCAATCTATTAATTTTAGAGAATAAAAACTTTTTTTTATTCTCTATTTTTGGTTTATCTTGAGTTTCATCTATTGTTGCATCTTCATATTTATATTGTTTAAACCCTTCTTTTTTACATAAATCTTTAAAAGTCATTTTTACTTTTTTTGCTTGTTCTTGTTTTTCTAAAAAATCTTTATATAAACATTCACAAGCATAAAAAGATTTAGTATTTACTTTTATAACAAATAAATCTTTTTTAGCAATCTTTATTTTTGCGCTAACAAATATATTTTCTGGAGTTAATTTCATATTGCTAAACTCATAAAAATAAGCCTCCACCACGCTTCTGGAATTACCGAAAAATCCACAGAAAGAATATTTAATTCTAAGAATGGAGTACAAAATTTACGAAAAAGTTGAAACGGAACTCTATTAAATTTCTGAATACAATCATTAAGAGCTATTTGCTCTTCTTCTGTAAATTTTCTATTCTCGCAAACTGCGGTAAGAATAAGGTTGACAACATCTTCAACCTTTGTAGATTTTGTAGCATTAATTACATCTTGTGTAGTCATAGGTGCTACTCCTTTAAAAATTAAAATAAGACTTCATACGAAATCTTTTATACCTTTAATTATATCAAGCAAAAAAAGTTTTGTCAAGAGGTTGTTTCTATTTTTTAATTAAAAAATTATTCGGAGAATCTGGGATTTGAACCCAGGGAAGACATTTCTATCTTCGCTTGATTTCAAGTCAAGTGCATTAAACCAGCTCTGCCAACTCTCCATTAATCATAATCTTTACCAGCAAAAAATATTATAAGTAATATTCCCCCAATAAAAATAATAATTTGTATTATATCATATACGAAAACTTTCCATATTTTTAACTTAAAATTGCCCCTCGCTTGTATACTCCATTAAAAAGTTTTTTATTTTTTGTTCTATATTTTCAGTATATTTAATTTCTAAAAAATTTATATTATTTTTTTTACAATATTGTTTTTTTATTTTATCGTGTTTTTTTGTGAGTAAAAAATCCTTCTCCCCACCAAATACTTCATATGAAAAATAATGCTGTTTTCCTTGAAATTCTATACAAATATTATGTTCTGGTAAATAAAAATCAAAAGGTAAAGGATTTTTATCTCTACAACTACTAAATCTTTTTTGTGTTTCAAATTTTATATTATTTTCCAAAAAAATTTTACTTAATTTTCTTTCTCCTATACTCTCTTTACATATAGGACATCCTTGTTTTTGAAACAAATGGGCACTAGGACTTTGTAAAAACTCTCCATGTTTTGGACAAACAATTTTTATTTTTGTTCTAATGTTTTTATATTCAACTAAACTATAATCATATTTATAAATATGAATTTCATTTGCTTTTTCTATAAATTCTTTTTGTGTTAATTTTTTATTTCCATAACATTTTGGACATCCTTTACCGTGTAAATGACTTAAAGGGCTTTGTAAAAATTCTCCGTGTATAGGACAAATGATTTTTATTTTATTTTTGTTTCCTGTATATTTTACTAAGCTATAATCATATTTATCATTATGAATTTTATTAGATTCTTTTATAAATTGTTCTGCACTTTTTAATAATTTTTTTGATACTACTTTTTTTATTTCTGGCAAAGAAGATATATTTTTTACTCCATATTTTTTTAAAAAACTTATTTCCCTCAATTTATTTTTTAATTCTTTTGGTCTTATAATATTATTTCTTTTTAAGAATTTATTTAATGTTACTACAGAAATATTATATTTTTTTGCTATATCTTTTTGACTGATTAAAATTTTTTCATATAAGCACTTTATATCATCAAAATCTAACTCTATCTTTTTTCTCATATATTTAACTTTAATTTTTAAGGCAAAGAACTCATTGTCATAGTCTCATAATCCATTTTAAATCGTAATGTTTCAGATGTACTTCCTTCACGATTTTTTCCAAAGTTCATTCTTAACAATCCGCAATCTTTCCCAAATTTAGTTTTTTCTTGGGCTGTTTGTTGAATTAATAAAACAGTATCTGCTGTGTCTAATACACCACGACTTTCTGAAATAGATTTTGAAGAAACAGATGCCTTTGTCGCTGTTCCACTATCACCTTGAGCATCTCTATTTAACTGACAAGCAGTTACTACGGGAGCGTTTTGCTTCGCTGATAAATTTCTTAGTTCCTCGCTAACAGATTTATAATACTTAAAAGAATTTCCAGTATCCATTCTTTCATTTGTTCTCATTATTAAAAGGTAATCAACAACAATTATGTCAGGCTCGAATCCTTTTGTACTTCTTAAATCGTTGAGAAACGCATCTAATATATTTGATGATGCAAAATTCGCTTCATATTCTTTTACAATTATTTCTCCACCAGTATCAGAACTCATTCTTGCGATATATTCACTATCATCACCTTCGTTAAGAATTTGTATAGAGGTTTTATTAAATAAACTTCTATACATTCTGCTTAAACATCTTTTTATACTCATTTCAAGAGTAAAAAATACTACTTTTTTTCTGTCGGAAAAATTATTTACTGCTGTTTGAACCAAAGCAATTGATTTCCCAACGCTTGGAGGACTGGCAAATATTACCAATTGTTTTGGCTGCAATAAACCCATACTGCGATCAAAACAAGGAAAACCAAGAGAGGCTTTTCCATCATCAACGCTCCTTATTAGTCTTAATCCATCTTCAATATCACGAACAGAAAAACCAAAATCTCTATCAAGATTTATATTTACTGCATCTCTTAAACGATTTTCAATGCCGTCATATTTACCATTCTCAATATCAACTTTTGAAAGTAAAATAGCTTCTACCGCTCTAACGCGCTTAATAAAATTTATTGTTTCATCTTCAATAAATTTTATATCAGCTGAAGTTTTTATATCATAAATTAATTCAGCAGTTTTTTTTACATAAATTTTTTGTTCTTCGTCTGAAGTTAAATCTTCTATAAAAGAAAATATCTCATCTTTAGTTGGAAGATGATTTCTTTTCTTAAAATAATAAGCAACTAAATTAAAAATTGATTGATATTTTGGATCAGAAAAATAACTTTTTTTCTTAGCATCTGGTGTTTTAAGATATTCACCACATCTAAGAAAAAAAGTTTCATCTCTAATTATATGAGAAATAATTAGTTTTTCTAATTCTTTATTATCAAATTTAATTTCCATTTGCTTATTTTTTTACTTTTATAAAATTATTATCTTCATCTACAACTATTATAACTTCACGAGTTTCATTTTCTTCTGAATTTTCAAACCAATTAGCTCTGAAAATAATTTTTATAGTTTTTTCATTTTTATCAATATCAAAATCTTTGGTTTTCCAAGCATCAATCCATATAATATTTTCAATTACATATAATATTATATTTTCACCACGAGGTAAATTTTTTAATTTATCGTAAACATTTTTAATATTTAATCGCATTATATACCTATTATATAAAATAAAAAAATCTTTGTCAAGAGGTTGTTTATACAATATTTAATTTACGGCAGACATTCATAAAATCATTAATTATATTATTATTGGATAACTCTACAAAACAAATTCCCTTCTTTAGTAATTCATTTTTCATTAAAGGACTTAAAAAATCAATTATCAAAATATTTGTGTCTCTTGAAAAAGCCGCATCAGCAGATTCAGGATTACCCTTACCGGATAATTTCATTTCAATATTTATTTTCTTATCTTCTTTATTAAAAATAACAAAATCTATTTCTCTTGTTGAACTTATGTTTCTTTCTTCATATTTTTTTATTCCAATTATATCACACAATTTTTTACAAAAAGCTTTTTCAACCTGTTTTCCAATGCAAGAATAAGTTCCTCCACTGATATTTCTTTTAGCATTAGTTAAGACGACCTCGTATATTTTTGACTCATTTTCATTTAATTCTATACCATCAATAACTATTTTTTCATCAAAAAATGGGATATTTATCAGTGAAGAATAAAATTCGCTTATTGCTTTTTTTACTGTTTCTTTATTTGCTGATCCATAAATATTAAATATTGTTTTTTTATTTAATCCACCAAACAATATCATATCATTTGGTGAAAAATTATTATCTTTTAAAAAAGATAATTGCCAATCAGAACATTTTCTATAAGAGCTTTTTAAAAAAGAAATATATCTTTTTTTAAAAGAAAAAAA
>JAIRLV010000094.1 GCA_031259185.1 Elusimicrobiota bacterium
AACAAGATACCAGAAAATAGTCAAGATAAATTTTCTATGTATATTCTATACTACATCATTATTTTTATTCAGCGCATTTTTTTTAAACACTAATTATCTATAGTTCACAATTTTTTTTATGGCTAGATTTAATGCGATTTAATTTTAGCCTTGTAAAAAAAGACTAAACTGAGGCTGACCTCAAAATTTAATCAAAATCGTGATTCGAACTGACGAGCGCAAAACATATTAGCGATCAAAAATCAACTAAAATTTTCGATCCACCCTGTTCAAATTCTTACGATGAGAAAAAAATTTTTCAAGCATAACTAACTGTATTTGTTGAAAAAATTTAATAGACTCAAATTTGTCTCTGTTATTTTCTTAAAATTCAAACTCCAGACACGAAAAAAAACTTGACAAGCGAAATATTTTTAGTTATTTTATTTTAGCCAGCAAATTTATGGCAAATATAAAATGAGTGAAAATATGACTGAATCCATTACACAAACAACTTTCAACAACTCGGTACTCTCGGAAGCCCCACCACTTTCAGGCCGTATCGAATACCTAAACAAGCCAAGCGGTGTTTATGGACTTTATGTCAGCGGTACTTCCGTCAAAGATGGAAAAGTTTGCCATGACAAATTGTATCTTGGAAAAGTCATAGATCAACAAAATGGGGTTTATTACAATCGAAATCATGGTGGTATGTTTACATTCTCTACTGAAGTTGGATTTAGTGATATAAACAACACATACTTGGTAAAATCTAAAATACCATCAAATTTAGTGCTTCATTTTGGTGATATTTGGATGATAGATCAAATATTTAAGAAAAGTTCTCTTGAAAGTGTCTTAGAAAATGTTATTCCAGAATCTAGTGATACTTTTAAAGCATTAATTGCCCATAGAATAATAAACAAGGATGAAGCAAGTTGTTATGCTGAAGAATGGTACAGAAAATCATATGCTAATATCCTCTATCCTTGTGCACGGCTCGAATCACCTCGCATAAGCGAGTTTCATGCCAAAATTGGTACAGAGGAAAATTATAGAAAGTTTTTTTCATCATATCTAAATATTATAAGCAAAAAAGATGAATTTGCTAATAAAATTAGCCTACCTATACTTATTGATAGCACTGGAGTTCCAAACGCTATTAAAACTCATTTAACGGCTATAAATTCCCATAATGGGAAAATAAGTAACGAAATGAGGTTAATATACGTTGCGGATAAAAATACTAAATTGCCAATTTATTTCAGGTGCGTACCAGGTAATATTATCGATAACTCAACTTTAATTACAACTTTTAATACATTAATTGCATATGATCTAAAAATAGAGCTAGTAATAATTGATGCAGGATACTTTTCAGGGAATAATTTAGAACAATTAACAAAAAATAATATTCCCTACCTTACAAGAATGCCAAAACACAGAACAGAATATAAAGAACTAATGGCAGAACATGGTTCTGATCTTTTTTGCGGTCAAAATTATATTACATATCATGATAGAGTTCTTTTTTGTAAAAAAGTTCCTACAAAACTATTTGGTAGCTCAAATTACGCTTATATTATCATGGATTTTTTAGAATTCCATGATGAATTGAAAAAAAAAGCTATTACTTCAAAAGATGATCCTAATAAAAGTACTATATTTGATGAGTTTAAAGATTCAGCTGGCAGATTTCTTATATTATCATCTAACGACTATGAAATTGATGATATAATGCAATTATATTACAGTAGACAAATTATTGAACAAATTTTTGATATAAGTAAAACATATACTGGGTTAACACCACAAAGAGGTTGGTCTGAAGAAACAATTAGAGGCACTTTACTAATTTCCTTTATAGCTACAGTTATATACTCATATATAGGTAATAAACTAGCAGACTCAAAATTTTCACCTCATGGTGCATTAAAATACATGCATAATATTCATATTAAAATTTATGAATCCATTACTTTAATAGAAGATCTCACTAAAATTCAAAAAGATATATTCAATCACCTTGAATTAGCCTGTCCTTTCGAACTCGAAAGCCTTAACCCGCTGCATAAGGCTTCGTTTCTTAAACCCAGTGAAAAGAAAAAAAGAGGTCGCCCTAAAGGAACTAAAAACAAACCAAAACCAGGCTCTGCTTTTGATATGAGTTTGACTCCGGGTGACATACCAAAAAGTGGACGCTCTAGAGGACGACCTAAGGGCAGCAAAAACAAACCAAAACCAGGCTCTGCTTTCGATATGAGTTTGACTCCGGGTGACATACCAAAAAGTGGACGCTCTAGAGGACGACCTAAGGGCAGTAAAAACAAACCAAAACCAGAACTCGCTGTCGTTACGAGTCAGACTCCCGATGATATACTTAAATAGGCACAGACCTAAAGTGACTCAAAATAAACATAAGCGTTATAATTTCTATTTAAAATTTATTTTTATCAGTAACAAATGCCTTGTTAGTTGAATTAAAGAAAAAATATCGATTATTAGGGCTTCAAAAATTTACCAGCCCAATCCAAATTAAATTATACCCGGTCGGGAAAAAAGAGAAAAATAAGTTTGGCATTAAAATTGCCCCCACAAAAAATATATCAAAAAATTTATAGCCATAAAAAAATTGTGAACTATAGCTAATTAAAACTCGTAATCCAAAAAATCTGTCATAAAAAAGTAAGCCGAATCAATTTTTAGAAAA
>JAIRLV010000098.1 GCA_031259185.1 Elusimicrobiota bacterium
AAGACATAGGAGAATTTAAGCTTATTGAAAATATAAAATCATGGATTAGATTGAAAGATAAAACTAAAAAATGTAACAAAAATGTTATCGGTATCGGCGATGATGCTGCAATTATAAAAGTAGACCCGAATTTTAAAAATATTTTGGCTAGTATAGATACATTGGTTGAAGGGACGCACTTTACTCGTGAAACAACCAATTTTTATGAGCTTGGTTGGAAATCGTTAGCTGTAAATATAAGCGATATAGCTGCAATGGGCGGAATAGCAAAATATGCTTTGATAAGCATTGCTTGCCCCGAATTTTTGAAAATAGAAGATTTAAAAAAATTTTACTTTGGGTTTCAAGAATTAGCGAACATTGCAGACATTAAACTTATTGGCGGAGATACTGTAAAAAGTGATAAAAAAATAGTTGTTTCTATTTCAATAATTGGGCATTCCTTAGGAAATAACTATTTTCTTCGTTGTGGCATAGAAAGCGGAGATTATGTTTTTTCTACTGGAACTTTTGGAGATGCTGCAATGGGACTAAGACAGCTTTTGAAAGAAAAAAAAACAAAAAAATATTTTAGAGATAGATTTAATAAACCAATGCCTAGGTTCGAGGAAGCTAAAATATTGGGGCAGCAAAACTTGGCTACAGCAATGATAGATGTTAGCGATGGACTCGCATTCAGTTTGAATGAGCTTGCAAATAAAAATAAAAAAGGTATTTTAATATATGCAGATAAAATCCCAATTAGCACATATTTAAAAAATGAAATATTATCACAAAAAATTAGAAATTTTAAAAGTGAAAAAAGTTATTTAGATTTTGCGCTTTATGGAGGCGAAGATTATGAATTACTATTTTGCGCAAAAAAATCTAATACTGATGAAATATTGAATAAATGTAAAAATGCGTCTATTATTGGAGAAGTGGTAAATAATTTTTTTGGCGTGAAAATGATAGATAAAAATAATAATATCTCTAACATCTCAAAAGAAGGTTATGTAGCATTTAAAAAAAATTAAAAATTTATTATTTAATGCTTGACTTTTTGTAAAAAATATAATATACTTTGATTTCGTAAATAAAAATAAAATTATATTTTTGTTTATGTGTTCATTGTTTTTTTTTACTTTAAAAAAATTTATTTTTGAATTTGTGTTTATCAGTTGCGCCATTTTTCAATAATAGTACAAATATTTTTTATTTCTTTTTAATTAGAAACTCTTTCTTTAAAAAAAATCAAAATATTTTAAATTTAAATCAAAAATAAAACATAAAAGATAATTTATTTTAAATTATAAAAATTTTTATAATTTAATTAGATTTTATAAAAAAAATAAAAAAATGGGATAAAACTTTTATTAATTCCCAAAAAAAGGAGATTGTGAAGATGTCTAAAAAAATCTATGTAGGAAATATGAATTATAATACAGACGATACAAGTCTAAAAAATTTATTTTCCGAATATGGAGAAGTTCTTTCTGCAAGAGTCATTTTTGACAGAATGACAGGAAAATCAAAAGGGTTCGGATTTGTTGAAATGGAGAATGATAATGAAGCAAATGCTGCTATTACAGCACTAAATGGAAAAGAAATTTTGGGTAGAAATCTTAGAGTAAACGAAGCTATGGAAAAACCTAGAAACTAAATAAAAATAAAAAAATTTTTATTTAAAAATAAGCAAAATTTTGTTTACTAAAAATTCACCCGACTAGAAATTTAGTTTTTAGTCGGGATTTTTTATTTTACATAAACTTTTTTTTAAAAAAATTTAAAAATAAAAAATTGATAAAATTTTTAAAATATAAACAAAATGATAAATAGTAAAAAGAGGGTATTGTGACTACAAAATTTTGTAATTTTCTGAAATTAAAAGATTTTAAAATAAATGAACTTTTGAAAATTCTAAAAAAAAGTTTTGATTTGAAATATAATATTGATATGAATATTTATAAACCTTTTGCAAATAAATCTTTGGCGATGATTTTTGAAAAACCTTCAACTAGGACGAGAGTTTCTTTTGATGTAGGGATGTATCAATTAGGCGGACAAGCTATTTATTTAAATGCGGAAGATATACAAATAGGACGAGGCGAAACTATTGAAGATACTGCTCGAATTTTATCAGAATATGTCAACATTGTAATGATAAGAACTTTTGAACAAGAAAAGGTAGAAAAATTGGCTAAATTTGCTACAATACCAATAATCAACGGATTATCTGATTTATATCATCCTTGTCAAATTTTAAGCGATATTTTTTCAATTATGGAAGAAAGGAAGGATGTCTTTGACTTTTATAATTTAGTAAATATTGAATCTAAATTTAATAAAATAAAATTTTTATATATTGGAGATTCTACAAGCAATATTGCCAATTCTTTGTTAAATGCCAGTGCCATTTTTGGAATAGACATTTATTTTATATCTCCAAAAAATTATGAATTAAATCCAAGTTTATTAAAAGAGGCTAATTCAATGGCAAAACAAAGTGGAGGAAAAATTAATCAACTTGATAATATAGATGATTTGAAAGAAAAATTTGATATAATATATACAGATATTTGGATAAGTATGGGAAAAGAATATGAAAAAGAAAAAAGATATAAAGCTCTAAAAAGTTATCAGGTGAATAAAAAATTGCTTGATAGATGTGCCAAAAAAGATGTAAAGGTTATGCATTGCTTGCCAGCTCATCGCGGAGAAGAAATTACAGACGATATACTTGAAAATCCTACGTCAATAGTATTTAAACAAGCTGGAAATAGACTTCATGTCCAAAAAGCTATTATGTTATATACTATGAATCAAATTTAAACATATTAATTATATAAGAGGATAAATCAATGTATTTAATAGATATCAAAGAAAATCAAGAGTTTTCAAAAATAGTTTTTGTAATATC
>JAIRLV010000175.1 GCA_031259185.1 Elusimicrobiota bacterium
GGTTGTAGACACACAAGCATCACATCAACAAGATAGAGCATATGGAGGTATTATTAGAGCAACTAAAGGGAAATTACAAGAATATATAACAGGAGAAATTATAAAAATAGCTTGGAATAACATTGGAGGGAATAACAAAAGATTAGACATAAACTCAAAAAAAGTACATATTCCTATCAAAAATTCATATATAGAAAAAATTAAAAATGAAAAAGTAAAAAAATATATATTAAGTAATATATAAAGACTATTATTATGGATTAAGTGTAGATAAACATATATTTGTAGATAAAAGATTTAAATGGGAATTGAATGTAAAGCATATGCGGAAAATGCAATGATAAAAAGGATTTTATTTGATTTTCATTTATTAAAGACTTTATATCCTAATATTTCATGTTATTTGTTTCAATTGGAGAGTCAACTAGGAGGTGATTATTCTAAATTGCCTGACATTGTGTATGGCGCTACTTCAACTCATTCAATAATGAGTTATTTTGAAGATGTAAATTTGAATATTTTTACATTTTTAGAAGGTGAAAGAAATATTAATAAGCCAATACACAAAAATTTCAAGCAATTGAAAAAAGAGACTATTGAAATAGCAATAGAAATGTTATCTATTGAATTTAGAAAAGTTTTATAAATTGATTTTATACATTAAAAAAATATAATAGACAATAAAAAATTCATAAAAATAAAAATATACCATAATAATATAGCATATTTTTTATGATTTTGGCAATAAATTTAAAAAAAAACAATTTTAATAAATATAAAAAGGAATTATTATGATAAAAATAGCAATGATCGGCGCTGCTGGACGAATGGGTAGAAAAATTTTAGAACTTTTGGAAAAAGATAACAATTTTGAAATAATCGGGGCTATAGATTCAAAAAATAGTAAACTTATAGAGCAAAAAGTTTTTTTTGATTCTCATGAAAATTTTGTTTATTCATATGATTTAGAAGCAATTATTAAAGATATTGACATTGCTATAGATTTTAGTGCTGCAAATGTAACAATTAATAATTTACCGATTTTTGAAAAATATAAAAAGGCTCTTGTAATTGGAACAACAGGATTTGATGAACTACAAATAAAAACAATTGAAAATTGTTCAAAAAATATTCCAATAGTTTTATCTCCAAATATGAGTATCGGAGTAAATGTTTTTTTTAAAGTTCTGGCTGATACAACTAAACTTTTGAAAGATTATGATATAGAAATTTTAGAAATTCATCATAACCAAAAAAAAGATTCGCCTAGTGGAACTGCTATGAAAATTGGTGATATTATATTAGAAAATACTAAAAAAGGCAAAGAAAATCTAATTTTTGGACGGCATGGAATACTTGGAGAAAGACAAAAAGATGAAATTGGGATTCATTCAGTTAGAATGGGCGATATAGTGGGAGAGCATACAGTTTATTTTTGCGGAAATAATGAACGACTTGAAATCACACATAAAGCTCATAGTAGAGATAATTTTGCATCTGGCGCAATCAGAGCTGCAAGATGGTTAGCAGAAAAAAAACAAAATGGACTTTACGATATGTTTGATGTTTTGGGAATTAAATGAAAATTTTAAATATATTTATAATAACATAAAAAAATAAAGGTTGTAATCAAAATAAAAATATTTCAAGAGAAATAATTTTTATCAATATAAAAAGAATGGAAAAATTAAAAGAAAAAATATTAAACTTGAAAAAGGAAAAAAATGCTGTAATTTTGGCGCATTTATATCAATTGCCAGAGATTCAAGACATAGCAGATTTTGTTGGAGATTCGTATAATTTGAGTAAACAAGCTAGTCAAACTGATGCTAAAATAATAGTTTTCTGCGGGGTTTATTTTATGGCGGAAACAGCAGCAATAATTTCTCCAGATAAAAAAGTTTTATTGCCTGAAATAGACGCAGGATGCCCGATGGCTGATATGATAACAATTGCAGATATTGAAAAATTGAAAATTGAAAATCCAAAGGCAATAATTATAACTTATATAAATTCCAACGCTGAAATAAAAGCTTATAGCGATATAGTATGCACTTCTTCAAACGCAGTAAAAATTGTTAAAAAATTACCAAAATGTCAAAAAGATATAATTTTTGTACCAGATAAATATTTAGGAAATTATATTGCAAAACAAAATCTAGATAGAAATATAATTTTATTCAATGGATATTGCAATGTTCATTCAAAAATATTACCTGACGATGTAAAAAATTTGAAAGAAAAACATCCAAATTCTTTTGTTTTAGTTCATCCAGAATGTAGAGGCGAAGTAATAGATATGGCAGATGAGGTTTTATCAACTACTGGAATGATAAATTTTGTAAAAAATTCTGCTAAAAAAGAATTTATAATATGCACAGAAATAGGCATTATGTATAAATTAGAAAAAGATAATCCAAATAAAATTTTTTATCATATTTCAAAACTTGCAATCTGCCCTAATATGAAAAAAACTACTCTTGAGAAAGTTTTATTTTCTTTAGAAGACTTGAAATATGAAATAAAAGTAGACAAAAATATTGCAATTTTAGCAAACTCTGCTATAAATAAAATGTTTGAATTATCAAAATAAATTGATTTTTTTGATTTTAATATTAATTTTGAAAAGGGGGAAGTATATGAATTATTTTAAGCTTTTGAGCTTAGTTTTTGCTATTTTGTTTCTATTGTTTCTAGGATTTTATAAATATAAAAAAATTGATTTACAATCTTTAATTCCAAAAAAAAATTCAGGTTGGCTATTTTTGAATTTTTGGATATTTACTATTGTGTTTGTATATACTTGGCTTTTAGCTCTAATTAATACCTTGAAATATACTTATATTTTTGCCTTTTTTATCACATTTTGTTTCATAAAAGCTTTTATGCAATTACTTTTTTATGATAAGTATGAAAAAATTATTAATACCCAATTTATTCAAATTATAATGACCAAAAATCTTTTTACTATAAAAAATATTGACTATAAATTAATTGATTTTGTGTATTTGTTTTTTATAATTTTGTTTTTTCTATTAGGTATTTTTGTTTATTAATTATTTACAAATATCTTATTATCTTATTGAAGTATAAGTGTAGAATTTACAATATTAATTTTTTTCACTACAGTTTTATCTATTAAGTTACCTTAAAATATTTACTTAATTATTTATAAAAAATTTCAAACGATAAGTTTTTGCTAGATATTTTTTTTGTTGACAAAGACTATATTTTGTATTATCATATTAGCACTCATTCTAATTGATTGCTAATTTATTATAAAAATTTAAGTATTAAAATTATTATGGATAAAACTTTAACAGATAGAAAAAAATATATTTTACAATTGATCATAAATGAATATATAAAAACAGGCAGACCTGTTAGTTCAAATCTTATTTGTTCTGAGTATAATTTGAATTATAGTTCTGCTACCATACGAAATGAAATTGCAAAGTTGGAGAAAGAAGGTTATTTGATGCAACCGCATATTTCCGCTGGTAGAATACCGACGAATTTAGGTTATAGATATTATGTTGATTTTTTAACAAATATACAGAAAATAACAAAAAAAGAAGAAAAGCAAATAAAAAAAGAATTTGATTCAAAAATAAACGAATTAGATAAAATTATGCAACAGACTTCTAAAATGTTAGCAATGATTAGCGAATTTGCTGGATTTTCTATCGCTTCAAATATAAACGAAAGCAAAATAGACTACATACAGTTGTCAAGAATTGGAGATAATACAAGTAGAATTTTATTTTTGGTGGTTACAGAAGATAATTTAGTAAAACATAAAATAATAGACTTAGATTATGAAATTGATTATGTGAAAATAATTGAATTGACTGAAATTTTTAATGACAAATTTAAAGGGAAAAATTTGTCAGAATTTACAAAATCAGCTATAGATATCGTTTTAGAAGAGCAGAAAAAAGCAGAAAAAATAATTATGTTTGTGAAAGATTTAGTGAAAAATTTGAGCAATGTAATAGAAAATAATCTTTATTATTTAGAGGAAAGCCATAATTTTTTAAATAACATTGATTTTGACGATGAAGTTTATCAGAATTTGAAAAAACAAGAAATTATAAAAACTATTTTAGATAATAATTTTTTGGAAAAACTTTCAGAAAAAAATGATAATTTACTGAAAAAAGATAAAACTTATGACGTAAAAATTTATATTGGAGAAATGGAGTTAAATAACTTATTAAAAGATTGCAGTTTGGTCACAAATACTTATAAAATTGGTGAGAAAAATATAGGCGTTTTAGGTATTATAGGACCAAAGAGAATGAATTATGATAAAATGATAGGTATTGTTGAATTTGTGTCAAAATTGGTAAATAAATTAATAAAATAATTTAAATTTTTAAAAAAATTTTGGAGGTATCAAAATGAATAATTTATTAAAATTGCAAAAAACATTAAATTGCGGATGTTGTAACAAAAGTAATGTTAAAAAGGATGAAAAAGTAGAGAAATCAAAGGTGAAAGATGAAAAAAGCAATAAAACTGTAGAAAAAGAAAAAACTTCTAAAAAAGGCTGTGGCTGTAATTAAAAATAAATTTTTTGATTTTAATTTATATTAAAAATTTATTTTATTACGAATAATTTTGGCATATATATCACAGCAACATATGTAAATATTGTATATGTTGTTGTGATATAATTATTACGTTCTATTATAATTATATTCATAATGTAAGAAAAATTTTTTATAAAAAGGAATTAAAAATGTTTATTTTTACTAAAGATGATGAAAAAGAAAATTTTGATATAAAAAATTGCGAATGTAACAGTAACGACGAAAACTGCGATATAAATAAAAAAATAGAAAATAACACTGATAGCGATGAAAAATGCGAGTGTTTTACTGATGAAAAAGAAAATTTGTCAGAATTAGAAAAATTACAAAAGAAATTAGAAAAGGCTCGAGAAGAAAACAGTTTTAACCTTGATAAATTTATGCGACTTAATGCAGAATTTGTTAATTATAAAAACAGGATTGAAAAAGAGAAATTAGACTTGATAAAGTACGCAGGTAAAGAAATAATAAAATCATTATTGCCTTTTCTTGATACATTTGATAGCGCATTGAAGGCTGAACCCAAAAGTCTTGAAGAGTGTTTAAAAGGCTATAAGTTGGTTTATGATTCGTTTATGGAAATATTAAAAAAAGAAGGATTAGAGATTATAAAAACAGAAAATGAAAAGTTCAATCCAGAATTTCACGAAGCAATTGCTTTTGATAAAAATGATGAATTAGAAGATAATGTTATAACATTGGAAATGCAAAAAGGTTATAAATTGAAAGATAAGGTTTTACGGCATTCTATGGTGAAGGTGAATAAGAGATAAATAATAAACAAAAAAGATTTGCTTTATTTTTATTATTAATTAGGATGTGAAAATATATAACAAAAGCTTAATAAAGATTCTATATCATAGAGAGAATTATTGATAAGTTTGTTTCTATCTCTAAACCAGATAAGATAATAATTTGCTAGAGGAGATAATATAAAAAAATAGTGATATAAGATATATTGATAATTAAAAACATTTTCAAAATAATAGGGGTTGATAAATATTTTATATTTTGAAGAGGATTTAATGAATAAAAACTTGTGGAGTATAGAAGAAGAAAAAATTTTTTTTATAAGTTCTTTAAAAAATTATGCAACAGAAAAACAACTATTTTATAATTTAAAAGATGAATATTATGCTTATATTCCAAAAAACTTTGATAGTGAAGGACAAACTTTACAGGCACGGAATTCATTGATAGGACATTATACAGAGCATTGGGTACAGAAATTATTGCAACATATTGCTAATAAATTTAATTTATATGCTGTAAATAACGTTATTTGTGAAGAAATATCTTTATCTAAACAAAGTAGCGCAGATATTGCTTTTTGTAAGACACCGCAAACTATACAAGAAGCTAAAAATATTAAAGTAATATTTGAAATAAAAATGAGTATTGTATGGAATTATTTATATAAAGATAACATAATAAAAAATGTAGGAGATTACAAAGCTCATAAAGGGAATCCTTCTTTATTAAGATCTGATAGTATGCTAAAAGCAATAGGAAAAGCAGTTAATATAAGAGTATCTGGAGATTATTCTAGGAATATTCCAATAATTGTATTAGGGAATAGTCCAATAACAGAACATTATAAAGAAAAAGTTGATTTTTTAAAAGAAGCTGGTATAATACAGCAATTTATTTCATTAAATCCTAACCCAACTGATACACAATATATCAAAGAAACTAATAAAAAAGGATTTATAACAGCAAAAGATTTTGAAAGTTTATATTATTTAATAGAATATATACTAAAAGAAGAGTTATGTTTTTTTCATCTATGACATCATTAAAAACAATAGGACAATGTATTCAAGTAGCAAATTTAGAAAATTCTTTTGAAGACAAAGCAAAAAAATTTTTATCAGTGATCAAGGGAGTAGGTATAAGATGAGTATTTCAACTTCAACACAAACTAGCAATTTTGGTATTTCAAAAAGAGAAAACCATGATTCAAGTAAATTTTATAACTCTAAGTTATATAAAGATTTAGAAAAGAAAACAGACATTAAAAAAAAAGAAAATACCTTATCAGATGATGTTTTAAATAGACTTTTTTGCAAAAGCTCTGAAACTATGGATGAGATAAAAGATAATTCTATACATCTAATAATAACATCTCCTCCATATAATGTTTCTAAAGAATATGATAAAGATTTATCTCTTGATGAATATTTGGAATTACTAAAGAGAGTATTTAGTGAAAGTTTTAGAATATTAGTGAATGGTGGGAGGTTATGTGTTAATTTAGCAAATATAGGAAGGAAACCATATATACCTTTAACAGATTATGTTTCTAGAATTATGAACTATATAGGATTTAATATGCGGGGAGAAATTATATGGAATAAAGGTGCGACAGCTTCACCATCGACAGCATGGGGATCTTGGATGTCTGCATCTAATCCTATATTAAGAGATGTGCATGAATATATATTAATTTTTTCAAAAGGCGATTATAATAGAATTAAAGGAAACAAAAGAAATACAATAAAAAAAAGTGAATTTATGGAATTGACAAAGTCTATTTGGGATATTAATGCAGTATCGGCAAAAAGAATAGGGCATCCTGCACCATATCCAGAAGAGCTAGCAAATAGATTAATTAAGTTATACTCTTTTGAAAATGATATTGTTTTGGATCCATTTATTGGATCAGGGACTACCGCTATTGCCGCTATAAAAAATAAAAGAAAATATATAGGCTATGATATAGAGCAAAAATATATAAATTTAGCTATGAATAGAATAGATAAAGAAGTTGGACCGTTTTTGATATAATTAATTAAATAATTGCATATATTGATTTTGAGATATTATAGAGGATAGTAAGAAAATAATTTTAAAATGATAAAGAATAAAGAACAATCAATATTTTATAATAAAGTATTTTATAAAGATTGTCACAAAATGATTGAAATTCCGAATAATTCTATTGATTTAATAATAACAAGTCCACCGTATTTTAATATAAAAGATTATTCTAAAGATGGCTATCAAAAAAGAAAGATCTCAAATAGAAAAAAAGGACAAATAGGGGATATTGAAGAATATGATGATTATATAAATGAAATGCTTGCTGTATGGCAAGAATGCGAAAGAATTTTAAAACCGAATGGAAAATTGGTAATAAATACACCTTTAATGCCAATGATAAAAGCAAACTTTAATACTCATTACAATAGACATATTTTTAACATAAACAATGATATAGAGTATTCAATTTTACATAATACAAAATTATTTTTGTATGATTTATATATTTGGAATAGAACTAATTCAAGTAAAAAATTGATGTTTGGTAGTTATCCGTATCCAAGAAATTTTTACGCTCAAAACACAATAGAATTTATAAATGTATTTGTAAAAAATGGTAATCCAATAAATAATATACAAAAAAAATTAAAAGAAAATAGTAAATTAACAGAACAAGAATGGTTAGAATATACAAAACAAATATGGAATATCGCTATACCTAATAAAAACGATTTAGCATTTGGTAAACATTCAGCAATAATGCCTGAAGAAATTGTTAGAAGATGTATTAAGTTATTTAGTTTTGAAAATGATATAGTGCTTGATCCTTTTACTGGTAGTGGAACGACCTTAAAAGTTGCTAAAGAATTAAAAAGAAATTATATTGGTTATGAAATAAATGAGACTTATAAAGAAATTATAGACAAGAAATTACAGGAAAACGAATATGATATTGAAAATAAATAAAATATACAATTTTGATTGTTTTGAATTTTTAAAAAATATTAAGGAAAAAAGTATTGATTTAGCAATAATTGATCCACCTTATAATATGAAAAAGGCAAAATGGGATACATTTAAAACACATAAAGATTTTTTGGAATGGACTTTTAAATGGATTGATTTATTGATACCGACTTTAAAAAACGCGGCTTCGTTATATATTTTTAATACTCCTTTTAATAATGCTTATATTCTACAATATTTAGTTAATAATGGGCTTATTTTTCAAAATTGGCTTACTTGGGATAAAAGAGATGGGTTAGGTACTTCTACAACAAAATATACTAATGGACAAGAAAGCATTTTATTTTTTACAAAAAATAAAAAACATATTTTTAATTATAATGATATAAGAGTCCCCTATGAAAGTACCGATAGAATGAAACATGCAGAGGAAAAGGGCATTTTAAAAAATGGGAAAAGATGGTTCCCAAATAAGAATGGTAGGTTATGCGGTGAAGTATGGCATATAACAAGTGAAAGGCATAAAAATAAAATCAATGGTAAAACACAACAAAACGAACACATAGCGAGTAAACCATTTGAACTAATAGAAAGAATTATAAAAGCAAGTAGTAATAAAGGTGATTTGGTATTAGATTGTTTTGTTGGTAGTGGCACAACCGCTATTGCAAGTAAAAAATTAGAAAGGAATTTTATATGCAATGATTTTGATAAAAAGTATGTTGATTTATCAAATAAAAAATTGGAAATTTTATGACTTTAGATAGTTTAAAAAATTTTAATAATAAAGCGGTTGATTATTTAGTTAATAGATTAAAAACACCTGAATATAGAGGGCAGCATTTAGTTCAACATTATAGATATGATTTTAATATTATTTATAAAGTTCTTAAATTATTAAATGAATATGCCCCAAATAAAAATTTATTAGCTATAAGAACTACTGATTTAAAAAAACGACCGATACTTATACCTGAATGGAAAGACTATACTTTATTATGTAAAAAAGTAAAGACTGAAATAGGGAAAAATACCGAAGACGCTTTAAGGAAACTTATTTTTGTAGATCTAAAAAGAATTGGATTTATAAATACATATAATAGAAAGCGAGAACAAAATGATCCTTATTTAAAAAGAATAAATGCTTTTGTTTCATTGACCGATGATGGTTTAAAATTGTTAAAGTGTAAAGATGAATTAGAAAGAAGCTTTTTAATAGGTAAAAATGTAGATATATTTTTAAATAATTGTATTGAAAATTTATTATATATTTTAAGAAATTCAGAATTACAATATATTGATATATATGAATATATATTTTTTATGACTGCCATTAATTTTGAAAGTAGTTTTGAATTAACAATAGACCAAGCAATAGAATTAATTAAAGAATATAGAAAATTGTCAAGAATACAACGAAAAGCATTAATAAACCAACTACGTTCAATAATGATTACAAAAAAAGGAGATATAAAAGGTTTTGATAGAAGAGATTTTGATAATTGGAAAAATGAAGCGCAAAGTTTATTTAATAATTTTTTAAAAAATACAATTTATTTTCAATTAACTGGAACGAATTATATAAAAATTATGTTAAGTAATAAAAAAGGATTGTTTAATGATAAAGATATAATATTAGATAGAAGTTCACAAGAAAGACAACTATATATGAAAAACCATAAAATTAATAAAAAAGATGGTTTTGAACTACATCACATTATTCCACTTGCTTGGGCTACAAATTTAGAGCATTTTAAATTGCTTGATAATTGGAAAAATATGATTTATATTGATGCTTATAGTCATAGGCAGATTAAGCAACAGATTATTCTAGAAAGTGGTAAAGATAGAGATTTAAAATTACTAGATTATTTAGGTAGGAATAAAGAAATATATTTAAAAAATATAGAAAATGTATTATATAACTATAATAATAAAATAACAATGCTTGATAAAAATAAAAAGTTAAGAGAAATTAAATAATAATTTAAATTAATATATCATATTTAGGAGGTAAATAAAATGGCGAAGATAATAGGTATTGATTTAGGGACATCAAATTCAGCAGCTTTTGTTTTGGAAGGTGGAAAGCCAACAATTATTCCGAGTGCAGAAGGGACGAGTATTGGGGGGAAATCTTTCCCATCATACGTCGCTTTTACAAAAGAAGGAGAACTGTTGGTAGGCGAACCAGCTAGACGACAAGCTGTTGTTAATCCAGAAGGAACGATTATTGCGGCAAAAAGAAAAATGGGAGAAAATTATAAGTTTAAAGTTTATGGTAAGGAATATACTCCTCAACAAATTTCGGCTTTTATTTTGCAAAAAATTAAAAAAGACGCGGAAGCTTTTTTAGGGGATAAAGTTGAAAAAGCTGTTATAACGGTTCCAGCTTATTTTAATGATAACCAAAGACAAGCGACAAAGGATGCAGGGACAATTGCAGGATTAGAAGTAGTCCGAATCATAAATGAACCAACAGCAGCAGCTTTGGCATATGGAATGGATAAGAGTGATAAAGAAAAAAAGATTTTGGTGTTTGATTTAGGTGGAGGGACATTAGACGTTACAATTATGGAGATGGCTAGCGGAGTTTTTGAGGTAAAATCTACAAGCGGAGATACTCATCTTGGGGGAACTGATATGGATAAAGTTCTGATTGATTATATTGCGGATGAATTTAAAAAAGAAAGCGGGATTGATTTGAGAAATGATTCTATGGCTGTTCAAAGATTGAGAGAAGCTGCTGAAAAGGCAAAAATAGAATTATCAACTACTCTTGAAACAGACATTAATTTACCATTTATTTCAGCGGATAATACTGGGCCAAAACATCTAAATATGAAACTTAGAAGAGCAAAATTAGATGAACTTGTAATGCCGATTATTGCAAAATGTAAAACTCCAATTTTGCAAGCATTAGAGGATGCAAAATTGAAACCAAGTGATATCCAAAATATAATAATGGTTGGTGGTCCTACAAGAATGCCAATTGTTCAAAAAATGGTTGAAGAGTTTGTTGGGAAACCTATTGAAAGAGGTGTTGATCCAATGGAATGTGTTGCAATGGGTGCTGCTATCCAAGCAGGTGTTTTGACTGGAGAAGTAAAAGATGTTCTTTTGCTTGATGTCACTCCATTATCACTTGGATTAGAAACTTTGGGTGGAGTTTTTACAAAACTGATTGAAAGAAATACAACTGTCCCAACAAAAAAAAGCCAAGTATTTTCTACTGCGGCTGATAATCAAAATGCAGTCAGCATAAGAGTTTTACAAGGTGAAAGAGCTATGGCTAATGATAATGTAGAGCTTGGAAGATTTGATTTAGTTGGCATTCCACCTGCACCAAGAGGAATCCCGCAAATAGAAGTTACTTTTGACATTGACGCAAATGGAATAATTCATGTTAGCGCAAAAGATTTAGGCACACAAAAAGAACAAAGCATAAAAATAACAGCATCTACAAAATTAAGCGAAGCGGATATTGATAAAATGGTAAAAGATGCTGAAAAGTTTTCAGAAGAGGATAAAAAAAGAAAAGAAAGTATAGAAATCAGAAATACAGCGGATTCTCTTGTTTATCAAACAGAAAAATCTTTGAGTGAGCATGGCGATAAAATTACAGCAGATGAAAAGGCTGCAATTGAAAAGGCTTTAGCAGATTTGAAAGAATCTTTAAAAGGCGAAAACAATGACGACATAAAAGCTAAAACTGAAGAATTACAAAAAGCATCCTATAAACTTGCGGAAGCGATTTATAAACAAGCTGCAGAAAAAGCTCAAAACGAACAGAATGCTAATCAAAATAATAGTACGCAAACGAGTGATAATCCAAATGATACCAAAAAGGATGACGGAGATAATGTAGTTGACGCTGATTTTGAGGAGAAAAAATAAAAATTTTGATTAATTTTTATATTAGCAAATATTTTTGTTATGTTATATTTGATTACTACATACCTTTAAATAAATAAAAATTATTTCAAATATAAATGAAAACAGAATACACTAAATAGAAAATTTTGCTTTCTGGCTTATTTGAATAATGCGTTCAAAATATTTATATCGGGCTTGCTAGGAAAAGTAGCAAGCCATTTTTTTATCTAAAAAAAGCTATTTTTTCACAAATATTATTAATAGGAGTTTATCTTGAAAATAAAGATTGCTTATTTATCTTTTCCAGAGAATCAGTTTAGGTTGAACGATGTACATAAAATTCGTGGATATTTAGGAAATTTATTTAGAGAACACGATTTATTTCATAATCATAAAAGCGACGGGACTCTTATTTATCGTTATCCGCTTATTCAATGTAAAGTCATATATGGGAAATTTTATATAGTTGCGATTGAAAAAGCTATAGAAATATTTAGCGATATTTTTTTTAGAACTAATGAAATAGAGATAAATGATAAAAAAATTATATTACAATCAAAAGAATTAAAAATCAAAGAATCTGAATTTGGAATTACAAAAGAAATGAAAAATTATATGTTTATATCGCCTTGGTTGGCTTTGAATCAAGAAAATTTTGTGAAATACAAAAATACTTTAAACCAAAATGAAAGGCTAGAAATTTTGAGAAAATGTTTAATTGGAAATATACTTTCTATGTGTAATAAAACAAATGGACTGAACTATGAGGTAATTCAAGAAATAAAAGTAGATTTCAAAGATATAATATCAGTTTCTACTATATTAAAAGGGAATAAACTCATTGGCTTTAAAGGATATTTCAATATTAATTTTGAAATACCAGAATTACTTGGCATTGGAAAAGAATGTAGCAGAGGATTTGGTTGTTTAAAAAAAGTATAGATATAAACTTTATAAATATTTTAGTAAAGTATAAAATGAAAACGAAAAATAGTATTACTACTACTAATAATACAGTCTTTAGCATGTTGATATTGTTGAGTATGGCGCATTGTATGAATGATATCATGCAAGCTGTTATTACATCTTCATATCCATTTATAAAAAACGAACTAGGAATAACTTTTACAAAAATAGGCTTGATAACATTAGTATATCAGATAGCTGCATCTGTGTTTCAACCATGTTTAGGTTTCTTTTTTGATAGATATCCTATTCCTTATTCATTGCCAATTGGTATGAGTTTTACAATGATAGGACTATTTAGTTTAGGTTTAGCTCCTTCATTTTATTGGGTTCTTTGTAGCGTATTTTTTGTAGGGATAGGCTCATCAGTACTTCATCCAGAGGCTTCTAGAATTACTTCGCTTGTATCAGGTGGAAAAAGAGGTTTAGCTCAATCAATATTTCAGGTAGGAGGAAATTTTGGAACTTCTATGGGACCTCTTGCAGTAGCAATTATAGTAGCTCCGTATGGAAAGAAAAATATTTCATTTTTTGCTATTGTGGCTTTTATTGCTATTTTATTTATGATACCTGTTTGCAAATGGTATAAAAAATATTTGAACAATAAAAAATTAGAACAAAATATAAGCGTAAAGATTGTTAAAAAGATTGAAATGCCTCTACCAATGAAACAAACGGTATTTTCTATTGTAATATTAATGATTCTCATTTTTTCAAAATATGTATATATGGCGAGTTTATCCAGCTATTATACATTTTATTTGATGCAAAGATTTTATTTAAGTATTCAATTATCACAAATATTTTTGTTCGTTTTTCTTGTAGCTATGGCGATTGGAACAATTG
>JAIRLV010000184.1 GCA_031259185.1 Elusimicrobiota bacterium
CAAAAATGTTTGCTTTTTCCATTATTTCATCCAGCATTTTTGATAAGGCAGCCAGATATAAAAAAATATGCTTGGGAAGATATGAAAAAATTGAAAAAAATATTAGAAAATGTAGATATTTTTTAAATTCAAATTGACATTAATAATATTTTTTTTATAAAATAAAAAGATATGTTTTAAAAAAATTTTTTTTATTTAATATTTTATTTTTAATTTTAATATATAAAATGAATATTTTGCTTTTATAATATAGAAATAGTTTATATATTTTGGAGGATTTAATAGATGGCAGATATATTAGATAAATGTAAAGAATACACTGCTGCAACAGAAATTATAAATATGGGCGTATATCCTTATTTTCATACTGTAGAATCTGGACAAGACCCAGAAGTTATTATTGAAGGCAAAAAAATGATAATGGTAGGATCCAATAATTATCTGGGGCTAACTTCTCATCCTAAATTAAAAGAGGCTGCTATAAAAGCTATTGAAAAATATGGCGTTGGTTGCGTTGGATCAAGATTTTTGAATGGGACTTTGGATCTTCATGTTGAATTAGAAAATAAGTTGGCAAAATTTTTGAAAAGAGAAGCAGTTTTGACATTTTCCACTGGAATGCAAGCAAACCTTGGAGTAATTTCTGCTCTTGTTGGGAAAAATGATATTATAGTTACTGATAAATATGATCATGCCAGTATAATAGATGGATGTAGATTATCTTTTGGAGAAATGAAGCGATTTAAGCATAATGATATGGAAGATCTAGAGAGAATTCTAAAAATTATCCCAGAGGACAAAGGGAAATTGATTGTTGTAGATGGAGTCTTTAGCATGGAAGGAGATATCGCAAAACTTCCAGACATTGTCCAAATTGCTAGGAAATATAATGCTAGAATTATGGTTGATGATGCTCACGGGGTAGGAGTCTTAGGAAAGCATGGGAGAGGAACAGGAGAGTATTTTAATTTAGAAAATGAAGTTGATCTGCAAGTTGGCACTTTTAGCAAATCATTTGCATCAGTAGGTGGTTTTGTTGCTGGAAGCAAAAAACTTATTAATTATTTGAAGCATAATGCAAGGGCATTGATTTTTAGTGCGAGCCTTCCCCCAAGTAATGTTGCAACAGTTTTAGCAGCTTTGGATATTATTGAAAGTGAACCTGAAAGAATTATCAGACTTAACGAAATTGCTGATAAAATGAGAAAAGGGTTTATAGAAAGAGGTTTTGATATTGGAACTAGTGAAACTCCGATTGTCCCAATTGTTGTTGGAAAAGATGAAATGGCTTTTAAAATGTGGAAAATCCTTTTTGATAGAAATATTTTTACAACACCAGTTGTTAGTCCAGCTGTTCCAAATAACCGCGCAATGATCAGAACTAGTTACATTGCAACTCAAAGCGATGAGCTTTTGGAAAAAGTTTTGGATGGTTTTGAAAGAGTTGCAAAAGAATTGGGGATTATAAAGTAATATCTACTTTTGTTTTTAGAAATACAAAAATAATTAAATGAAAAAATATGCAAATTATAGAAGTAAATACAAAAAAAGATTTTGAAAGATTTATAGATTTTGCCTGGGAAATTTATAAAAATGACAAAAATTGGGTTCCGCCTTTAAAAACTGAAATTAAGAACTTATTAGATGAAAAAAAGAATCCGTTTTGGGAACATGCTGAAAAAAAATTATTTTTATTATACGATAATGAAAAATTAGTAGGAAGAATTGCAGGTATTATAGACAAAAATTATATCAAATTTCAAAATGAAAAAGCTGGTTTTTTTGGTTTTTTTGAGGTTTTTGATAATGAAAAATATGCAAAAATTTTATTGGATTCAGTCAAAAAGTGGTTATTAACTCATCAAAAATTTAAAGATATAAAAATCATGTATGGACCTATTAATCCATCTACTAATGACGAGATGGGATTATTTTATGATGGACAAGATGGTTCGCCAATGCTCATGATGCCATACAATCCTAAATATTATATTAATCTATTGGAAAAAGTTGGACTAAAAAAAGCAAAAGATCTTTATGCTTATATTTTAGATTATGATTTTGTAGAAATAAAAAAGCTACAAATTATAAAAGAAAAGCTGGCAAAAAAGTTTTTAGAAAAAAATGTCGTTATTCGCACAATCAACATGAAAAAGATTAAAGAAGAAATCAATTTTGCTTTAGATGTTTATAATAATGCTTGGGATAAAAATTGGGGTTTTGTACCTTGGACAAAAAAAGAATTTTATAATATTGCAGATATGTTAAAAAGATTAGCGGACCCACGGTTGATTTTATTTTTGGAAATAGCTAGAAAACCTGCAGGGATGTTGATAGTAGTTCCAGATTATAATCAAGTATTAAAAAAATTGAATGGCAGGTTGAATATTTTTAAATTTTTATGGTTCAAAAGGAATATAAATCAAGCAAGGTTAATGATACTTGGAGTTAAAAAAGAATTTAGGAAACAAGGCTTTGAGGGACTTCTTTATTTAAACGCAGCTCAAAATGTTAAAGAAACTGGGTTTAAATATTTTGAATTTTCTTGGATTTTGGAAGATAATGTTTTGACTCAAAGAGCAGCTGAAATGATGGGAGGGAAACTATATAGAAAATATAGAGTCTATAAAATGGAGTTTTAGTTGGGATGGGGAATAATTCAAAATCAAATCAATTGAAAAAAAAACATAAAAAACATAAATTAAAAATTTTTATTAGAGAAATTGTATATTATTTAGCATTAATTTTTTTATTGGTTGTTAGATTCTTACCGTATGACTTTATAG
>JAIRLV010000199.1 GCA_031259185.1 Elusimicrobiota bacterium
TTGATGCTTTTTGTAAAAAATTGCAAATAATTTTTGATATCCTAATATTTAGTTTTTCTATTCTTGTAAATCCATTATGCTATCTAAAAATTTAAATTATGATTATATTATTTGCGATAAGAAATTTTTTTGAGATATTTATATAAAAATAGACTAAATTTATTATTATTATTCAGAAAAAAATTTTTATGATTTTTGATACTATTTGATAGTATATAGAAAAACTAAAAAACTATGAAATAAATAATTTTTTGCTAGATTCTAATCTTTTGTAATTTAATTTTTGGCAAAAAAGTTATAAACAGAATATAAAAATTTTTTTGAAATTTTAAATAATTTTGAATAAAAGAAAAATTTTGATAATTTTGCAAAATTTGACTTTAAATAATACATCGCTAATACTTAATACTTAGTATTTTTAATAATTGAAAATTAACGAAATAAGCATTTAAATTAAATTTAAGAGTAAAATTCATAATGTTCAAACTCAATTTAAAATTTTTTAGATACATTTTGGTGACAATTTTATTTTTTGATATTTTTTTAGCTGATTATTTTTATTTGTTTGCAGAAGTCAATTATGATAGCGAGAGTTTTATTGAAAAGTCTAAACAAAATTTAGATACTTCATATGATGATTCAATAAATACTCTAAATAATGCTTCAGACACAGCAAACAATGATTTAGCTGTTTCAAGCGATGATTTAAATAATGAAAAATTTAGCGAATATTCAAATTTAAATAATAAAAGTAATGAAACAAGTGAGAACAATTTTCAAGAAAATTCAAAAAATTTGAAATTAGAAATGGCTGAAAAATCTTTAAATGCTTTGAAAACAGAGGAATTAGATATCAAAGAAAATGTATTAAATCTAAAAAGTTCTAAATTGGATAAATTACAGAAAAAAGAGAACAATTTTTCTATTTCAACAAGTAATGAAAGTCAATATCGTAATAATGAAAAAACAAAAAAATCTGGAGAAATCATTACTGATGTAGACTTCAAAATAAAAAAAAAAGAAAATTCAATAAATGAAAATACTCAACCTTTAACTAATTATCAAAATCAAAATATAGATACAGCTTTAGAAAATCAATTATTAAATAAAAATGATGATAATTTTGAAAACGATAATTTTGAAAATGTTTTAGTCCCCAGAAATTATTCAAAAAATTTTAATGTAAAAAATTCTGGATCAAAAAATATAAAAATTGTCAATAAATTAGAAGAAGATTATAATAATGAACTCAATTTTACAAAAATTGAAAAATTGGATGAAAATATTATTTTTGATAAAGATCTTTATACTGAAATCCGCTATAAAAGAGAAAAAGGAGACTATAAAAAAATAGAAAGTTTTAGTTTGCCAAATATTGATCTATCCTATATCGGTGACTATAAAGCTAAAAATTTAGATAAAATCAAAACAGATATAGAGAAATCTTTAATACAAATGAGGTTGCCATATGACTCAAGACTTAGTATCGCTGGTAGGAAAATGATTGCTTTTGACTATGGAATTATAAATTATAAAAGCGATAATGAAGCTGATCAGACAGAAAATCCTTCTGATATTAAAGAAGGAATAGATATGAGACAAGAAATGCAGATTCGTGTTAATGGAAAAATTGGAAATAAAATTAATGTCAATGTCAATTATGATGACTCAAAAGAAACTGATAGGCAAGATATTTCTATTGTTTATAAAGGTTATAAAAAAGGAGATTTAATAAAAGAGTCTGACGATGGAGCAGAACAAATTTTTGCTGAAGAAGATGATATTGTAGAAGAAGTAGCTTTTGGGGATATTATGTTAGAAATTCCACAAACCGAATTTATTGGTTATAGACGAACATTATTTGGATTAAGATTAAAGGCTAAATATAAAAGATTTAATTTTTTGGCTGTTGGTTCTCAAACACAAGGTATTATTGAAAAAAAAGAGTATAGAGGAAATATAACTGAGGAGCATAAAATTATTGACGATAGAAACTTTATAAAAAGAAGTTATTATAAACTTTACTTTGATAATACTCATAAAAACAATGATTTTCCAATTGTAAGGGGTAGTGAAGAAATTTATTTGTTTGATCAAAATACAAACACATCGGGTTATACGACATATGAAAAAGACATTGAGTCATATTTTGGAGGATTAGATAGACATTATACCATGAAAAAGTTACAGGTAGGAATCGACTATGAAATAGATTCTATAGACGGTATTGTAAAAATAAAAAGATATATTGGAAATAATTATGTTTTAGCAGTTGATTATACTAAAAAAGATGGAACTAAACTTTCCAGCAATGGAAAGATTAAATATTTAAAAGACGAATATAATACGTCAACTATTGATAATGAAATTAAATGGTATTACGACTTAGGAAATACAAATATCGTTAGAGGAGATTTTGGAACAGATTTTATTTTTAGAGTTATAGATGTAAATAATAATATAGTTACAAGTTTTACATACAATAATATTGAAATAGATTATTATAACGGAATATTAAAATTTAAAACAGATAGACCTTTTGGTTCATTGAATAATGATATTTATATAGACGAAAATGCTATATCAAAATACAAAATAGAAGTTGAATATTCATATGAAAGGTCTAGCAATTCTACTTATATGATTGGAAAAACTATTGTAGAAGGCTCTGAAAGTATTGTTCTAAATGGAACTAAATTAGTAAAAGACCAAGATTATGTTATTGATTATGATATTGGATTAATAACTTTATTAAATATTGGAAGATTAAATTCTGATTCTTTATTAGAAATTACATATGAATATTTGCCGTTTGGCGGGCAATATCAGCAAACTTTATTAGGAGGTAGAGCCGAATATCGCATAGATGAGAATAATTATTGGGGATTATCTGGAATTTATAGTAGCGCGGGAAAACCTGCGGAAATACCGAGCGTTTATTCTCCGCCAAAAAGCGTGATGGTTTTAGATTCGGATATTAGCTATAAAATTGATAGAAAAACAATAAAAATGCCTTTTGATATTACGATAAAAGGAGAAATAGCGCAAAGTATTCAAAATCCTAATATTTTTGGGAAAGCTTTAGTTGATAATATGGAAAGCGTGACAGATCTAGACTCGCCAAGTTTGACAAAAGAGTATTGGCAAATAGCAGCTAATCCTGGTGACGACGGATATGGAAAAAATGCCAAACCTCTTATACTTCCATCAAATATTACTCAAGAAAATATAAAAAATTATAATTTTGGTAAATTTAATTTATTTAATGAAGATATTGACGTAAGAATAATAAATCCGGAAATAGATTTGAATAAGGAAAGAAAAGTTCAAACTTTAGGAATAGGAGTTAATAGTTTAAATCCAAGCGAGCAAGCTTCTATCGTTTATGTTATTAATAAAGAAGGCGTAAATTATATGGAAAAAACTTTTTTAGAAGCTTGGATATATGCAGACAAAGAGATGTCTGATTCAAAACCATCAATTTATTTTAGATATGGGGGGATTGACGAAGATGTTGATGGAAAAGGCGGTTTTGAAGAAGCAGTTGGTAGATGTCTACCGGGACATCCAAAAACAGAGGATATAAATAGAGATAGTTTGCTGAGCGTAGGAGAAGATATTGGTTGGTCTTATTTTCCAAATGGCGCAGCTAGAATGGTTAGAATTGGCGCAGAAAATGGAAGACTTAATACAACTGATCTAAATGAAAATGGAATTTTGGATACAGATGATGGATATGGAGGAGAATTTAAAATATTGAAGGTAGATTGGCAAGGTTGGAAAAAATTTGTCATACCATTAAACATAAAGACTACTGATATTAATCCTAGTACCGGAAAACCTAAATGGGAGGTAATTAAAAATTTACGAATAACTGTTTCTAACGATAATGCTATCGGGAATACAAACGGGACTTTGAAATTTTATGAAATAGCTGTTACTGGCAATAAATGGACTGAAATTACAACTAATTTAGCTTCTCTTTTTGAGGTGAAATCTGTTGATGAAGACAGTGACCCTAATTATATATCTATAGCAAATGCGCGTGAAACAAAAGACGAATATGAAAAACTTTATAAAAATTATAATACCGAAGAAATAATAGAAAAAGCTATTTCCATAGAATATAAAGGAATGCAACAAGGCGGCTCTGGGCATACTATCCAAAGATTAAACAATGAAAAAAAATATGATTTTTCAAAGTATAAAAAAATAAAATTTTTCTTATATGGAGATGGAAATAACGAGGAATTTTTCATTCAATTTGGAGCGGATGAAAATAATTATTTTGAATATACAAAAAAAATTGATTGGAGAAATTATTGGGAAATATTAGAAATCAGTCTTGAGGATACAAAAAATAATATTACAGGAGATAATAAACCTGATGGGATACCAGATGGTTTCTCTCCGTTGAATTCTGGTTCGCTTGGCTCTCCAAGGCTTGATAATATCCGTTATATAAAAATTGGTATTAAAAACAATAATTGGTATGTTGTCGATGGAAAAATTTATGTCAACGATATTTATTTAGAAGGTGCAATTGGTAAAAATGGAATAGCTTATAAAACAGAGCTTATTTTAGACTTAGAAAAAAATATTAAAATTACTGGAAATTACAAACATATAGATTCTGATTTTGAAACAATCAATACTGGTAGTCAAAATGATGATTTATTAGGTGTCAGCAGCATAACTTCTGGTAGACAAATAGAAAATTATGGCGGAAGAATTGAAATTAATACCTTAAAATATTTGAATACTAGTTTCGAAATTAATAGAGAAGAAAAAGAAACTCCGCAAAACTTTTTGGGAGTTTTTAATATTTTAGAAGAAGGAAAAACTGTTACAGATACTAAAATGTTTTCGACAATTTTCAATAAAGAAAATTTTCCAAAGGTTTCTCTATATTATTATACTGGAAAAGGTAAATTTTATGACATGAATTTGTCAACTACTACAGTCAGTTTATATAATTTGAGGGAATATCAAATAAAAGATGTTTATCAAGTTAATACGGATTACGATTTACCATTCAAAGGCCAAATATATTCACAAAAAGTTTATATGGATTATAGAAAAGAAAAATTATCCAGCGATATATTTAATAGACCTATTGGAGAAACTTATTCGTCTAGAGATTATGATTTAGAACAAATGACGGAAGAAAGCAGTATCGGCACAGATATATCCATATTAAATAAAATTTATATTAGACCAAAATATTCTTATATTGAAAATACGGAAAATCTAGATGATTCAAGATGGTTCCCGAAAAAAAAGCAAGAAAAGGCAGATTTAAACGCGGATGTCACTATTATAAAATGGTTAAAACCAAATTTTGAATATTATATTTCAAAAAGAGAAGATTATAATATCGATTATAATAATATCCAAGTTTCTACATATACTACAAAAGATTTGTATTTAGAAAATAGCGGCAGCGTTTCTTTAGATTTATATGCAAATAATATTTTCCCAAAAATACAACAAATAAATTCTATGAGTTTGACTACAAAATTTGAACTCAAAGATACGAACGCATGGACTGGAGTTGATGGAAGTTACTCTTTTGTAGATAAATGGTTTTCTAGAAATTTTGGCGGTTTGATTTCAGAAAATCAATATTTTAGCGATTTAGAATTTGGGAAACAATCTACTTTTTCACAAGACGATATAAGTACTTTATCTTTAAAATATAATCCTTTTGATTTTATTAAAGCAAAAAATTTATGGCAAAAACCAATAAAAAGCATTAATACAAGAACATCTTTCCAAAAAACTGTTTCTCAAAATTTGTCTTACATATCTGATACAACTGTTTTTCCAGAAATTTTATTAGAAATAAAAGATATAGAAAATTTGTTTTTTTTAGAAAAGTTTGTTAGTAATGGAGATCTAGTAACTCAATTTATGAAAAAACAGGAATTTAGTCAAAATAATTATGATAAATTGACAAATAATTTTGATACGAAATATAGATTTAATATTTTCAAAAAATTCGATATCTCAATTAATTATAAAAACGAAAATTACGAGGAATACAATTTGACAGTGGATACAAATAATCAAAAAACTAGAGATGTCAATATATTAAATAAAGGCGCTCAAGTAAGTTTTAATTATTCAATTTGGAGAATAACGACTAGAATAGATCAAAATAATCAAAAAGAATTTTTAGTTAATTCTGACTTAAAATGGCTAAAAGAAAATATTTTTAGTTTAAAATTCGATTTAGATTTTAATGTTACAAATGGCATAAAAATTCCTTTTTTTAAAAAAAGAATAAAGATAGAAAATAGAATCAAAGTAGAAAACGAAATAAAAACTACTCAAAGGAGAAGCGATGTGTTGGAGGACAATAAAGATATTTATGATTTTATAATTAATAGCGAATATAATATTAGTTCAAATTTTCAATTTAAATTAGGAGCTAAGTATAGAATAGTTAATTTTGTATTAAAAAATCAAAGTAATTATGACGCTATACAAATCAGCACAGAAGCGTCAATAATTTTTTAAGATACTATTAACCCAAAAAAATAAATAATTATTTCAACTACATAAAAGCATTTTGCTTTATATTTCAGCTAATTTAAGAATAATTAAAAATGAGAAATGAAATATTAGATAAATTAGTACAAAAAAATATATTCTTTTTCTTTAATAATTTTTAAATTTTATCATTAGTCGCATTTGTGAACAAAATTCTTGCTCTTTAAAAAAAGGTATTTTTTTATATTTTTTCATTTTTTTACTTGACAAAGTCATAATGTTCGCTCTAGACGGAACTATTGGCAAATAATTCAGCTTTTTCACTAATAAACGGTATCGCTTCGTAAACGTTTAATAAAATAAACATATATAACTCCAATTATGAAAGTAATTATCTCTACTATAGGAACTGTCATCCATATACCTTTTAGTTTATAAAGATTGGACAAAATTAAAACTATAGGCAAAATTCCAATGCACCCTCTTAACAAAGACAGCGAAAAAGCTTGTTTTAACTTTACAATCCCAGCAAAAAAATTTATCATAATTATATTTATTCCCATTACAAAATATGCTAAAAAATAAATTCTAATTCCTTCCATAGCATAATTTTTTAAAGTTATATCTCCGTCTTTATTAAACAAAGCGATCAATTGTTCCGAAAAAACTCTTCCAAAAAAATAAAATATTATTCCTAAAAACGCCGCCATAAATGATGAAAAGTAAAAAATACGTAATACATTGTCAAATCTTTTTGCTCCATAGTTATAACTTATCAAAGGTTGCGCTCCTTCTCCGATTCCATTAAATATTATGCCAAATATCCATCCTATATTAGCAATCACTGCATATGCTCCGACACCAACATTTCCAATCAATCTAAAAATAACAAGGTTGAATATAAAAATTACTAGTCCATTTGAAATTTCTGTAATAAAAGAAGGGAAACCAGCTAAAAATATATTTTTTAATTCGTTTTTTATTAAAGAACTTTTCACAAAATAAAAGTGATTCTTTTTTTTGATAAAGTGAAATGACAAAATTGATAAACTTATAATTGGTGAAAGCCCAGTAGCAATTGCAGCTCCAAACATTCCCATACCAAGAGGAAAAACAAAAATATAATCCAAAATAATATTAACGAAACTAGGAACCACCATTGCTATCATTACAAGTTTCGGATTTTTATCATTTCTAATAAAGCATAAAAATATATTGTTTATCGTGAAAAATATTGAAAACATTAAAACTGTTTTTAGATATATATTTGCTAAATCAATAATATTCCCTTTTGCTCCTAATAAAATGACAATATTTTTAGAAAAAAATATTCCAGCAAAAAGTAGAATGGTAGATAAAAATAAACCGCTAAAAATAGCTTGCATAAAAATACGGTTCATATTTTTTTTGTCATTTTGTCCAGAAGCGATAGAAAATCTAATTGCTCCTCCTATCCCGACCAAAAATCCAAATCCGCCAATTAAAGAAAAAAAAGGAGATGCAAAGTTTAATGCAATGAGCCCATTATTCCCAACGCCATTTGCTATAAAAAAAGTGTCTGTCAAAAAATATAAAGATATACATAATAGACTCAATACATGTAAAGAAACATATTTCAAAAGTGATTTATATAAAGGCAAATATTTCAATTTATCTAACATTTTAGTCTTTCTTTTCAATTTTCAATTTCAAAATTATACGATTTGAAATTTTCGTAGATTCTAGCTTTTTTTGAAACAAATTTTAATACACAATAATCTGGATCTTTGATTCCTTTTGGATAATATAATTCATCTCCATTTCGCCAAATTCTATCTTTAATTTTTTGATCTAAAATAACTTCCATTTCTCCAATCAACATTATTCCTAGGAAAAAATTCTCGTCACAAAAATAAACCGCTGATTTTTTATTATTCAAATATTGCTGGACTCTTTTTGACGAAGTGTTTGTCGTCAAATAAAAATTTTTTAACCCATCATTTTCACGAGGTTTTAACATTGCTTTCAAATTTGGATATCCTTCTTCATCAAGAGAAGCAATAAAAGAATTATTACTTTTTTCAAATATCATTAATCCCAATTTATATAAATCTTTAGCCATAACTTATTCCTTTTTATTTTACATTTTTTTTTGGAACAATTTTTTTTTCACATATTTTTTTGTTCTACTAAAGCATTCGAAATAATCGTCTACAAACTTTGCAGTTTTGAAATAAATATTATTTTTATCATAAAGATTCAAAGGTTCATTATAAAAAAAATTATAACTTTTATCTAAATATAAATATTCATAATATTCGTCAATTTTTCCCCAAAAACTCTTTTTTAATTTTGCGTCTAAAACATATAAATTATTTTTGTCTTTTGAAATCATAAAATTATCAATTTGCACATCTCCATGCAAAAATCCTTTTTTATGAATTTTTTTCAACAAATCAAAAACTTTATTTATATCGTCTTTTTCTGGAATAATTCCATCTAAATATGACATAACAAAATAAGAATCTAAAACTATTCTAAATTTATTTAATTTTTCCACTGCCAAAATTGGTTTTGCAGTTTCAAAGCCAATAGCAAAAATTTTTTCAGAATTTT
>JAIRLV010000078.1 GCA_031259185.1 Elusimicrobiota bacterium
CATTTTGTTGTAATTCACATCCATATCTAATAAAAATTTCTTTTGTAAACAAATCTTCAAAAATAAAAAAAACTTTTTTAGTTATATCATTATCGCATTTCAAAGAAAATATCTCAGATTTTAAAAATTTAAAATTTTGATCATTATTCTCATTTAAAATAAAAATTAATTGTTCTTCATTATTTTTGGAAGTTTCAGGAATATTAGCAAAAACAGTTTTATAAGAATCTTCATTTTCATAATAAAAATTAATGTCTCTCGAAAATCTTGACAAAAAGCTTTCTATTAATTTCAATAAATCTTTTTCTCTAGGTTTGTTATTGTTTTTTTTCAGTTCAAAAATAATTTCATTTTTAAAATTTAGTCCTTTTTCCATTAATAAAAATGAAAAACGGTTGAAAATGTTTTCTATATTTTCCAATTTTATCTTTGATTGTTCTTTCATCGCATAAAATTCAAAAACTTTAAAACAAATAATTCCATTTTCCAAAATTTTAAACTGCAAAGCTTTTTTTTTATTATTCAATATTTCATTTCCTGCTCTCAAAACTATTCCGTCAGAAATCAAGTCATAAAACATATAATTTTTATATGACTTTATATAATCTGTTAATAAAAAATTTGTACCTGTAAAATCTATATATATATTTTGGCAATTATTAGAGTTATTGTAAATTAAAAGAAACCTCTGCCCATCATCTTGTGTTGTCAAAAAACTTACGACATCATCATTTTTTGAAAAATCTGTCACATTAAAACTTTCAAACCGTTCTTTTTTAATTATCTTTCTCGTGTTGATAAATTCCATAACTAATCCTCCGCATTATTTCTAAATAAAGTTTTTATATTTTATAATTTTATTTTCATCTAAATCGCTATTTTCTTTCAGCCGTTAAAGAATACGCAGTTGCTTTTTTTATTTCTACTACTTCTAATTTCCCTATAGATTTTTCTGCATTTTGAATAGACGTATTAGCAAAAACTTTTTTAAATGTTCTCGTTCTTCCCTCTATTGTAAAATTATTTTTAATGTCTAATGTAGTTTTTGTTTTTTTCAAATTTTCCCACAGTACTTCTTGGCTAGTTCCAATAAGGCTATTATTTATTTGTCTAGAAATCTCATTTTCTAAATTGTTTAATATTTCCAATCTTTTTTCTTTTATTTCTTTTGAAATATCATCTTCTAAATTTTTATAAGAAAGTGTCCCAGCTCTCGGCGAGTATTTAAAAGAATAAATATTATCTAGTTTACAAACTTTTAATAATTCTAATGTATCTACAAAATCCTTTTCTGTTTCTGTAGGATAACCTACTATAATATCAGTCGTAATTGCTATATTAGGGATGTAATCCCTTATCATATTTACTTTTTCTATATATTCTTCTCTCGTATATTTTCTATTCATACTTTTTAATATTCTATTCGACCCACTTTGAAAAGGAATATGTATGTGTTCGCAAATTTTAGGAATGCTTTTTATTGATTTTATAAAATCCTCATTAACATCTTTTGGATGCGATGTAAAATATCTTATTCTATAAAGCCCGTCTATTTCATTTAATTTTTGTAAAAGAGATTCTAATTTAATATTAATATCTTTGCCATAAATATTTACATTTTGTCCCAGCAAAACAATTTCTTTGACGCCATTTCCCACTAATATTTTAACCTCGTCAAATATTTCGTCTATATTTCTACTTTCTTCTTTTCCTCTAACAAATGGAACTATACAATAGCTACAAAAATTACTACACCCTCTAATAATTGTAACAAATACTGAAACAGAATTTGGCAGATTCTTTTTTGTTTTATATCCAACAATTTTATTATCAAGAGAAACTTCTAATCTGGCTTTGTCAGTTTTATAATTCAAATATGTTGGTAATTTATACATTTCTTTTGTGCCAAGAACAAAATCAACAAATGGATATGATTTTAAAATTTTTTTGCCTAAATTCTGCGCAACACAACCGAGCATTCCTATTTGCAAATCTGGCTTTTTTGTTTTCAGTTTTTTTGTTGCTCCAAGTTCGCTTAATGCTTTATGTTCTGCAAGCCCTCTGACAGCACAAGTATTAAATAAGATCAAGTCAGCAGTTTCAATATTTTCTGTCAATTCATAACCAATCTCTAATAATCCTTCGCTAATTAAAATAGAATCATAAACATTCATCTGGCAACCAAAAGTTTTTATATAAACGTATTTTTTGAAATTTTTCATTTTAAATTTTAATATATTTATTTCAATCATATTTTTCAATTAAAATAAAAATTTATAAACAATATTTCTTTTTGTAATTGATGATTATAACTTATAATTATTATTATTTCCATAATTTTTTATTTTTTATAGTTACTTAAAAATTTTATTAATTATATACATTAAATAAAAACATCTTAAAATATTTGATAATGAACTCGATATTTTATTAGATGTTGATAACTTTTTAAAGCAAAATTTTCACAAGTTAATCTCTATTGTTGGCTTCGGCAAATTATTATCTTTGCATTTTTTAGTCATTACCAATAATTGTCAAAACTTAAATTACA
>JAIRLV010000117.1 GCA_031259185.1 Elusimicrobiota bacterium
TTCAACTTGTTTGACTATCTCGTCACAAATATCTAGCTTCACTCCAGAACTCAATTCTACAAAAACTATAAATTCATTCTCTTCACGCGACGCCATAAAATCTTTCGGCAATCTAAAAACAAAAATAAATACAGAAACTATAAACAATATTAATACTACGCTTACAACTATATAACTCTTATTCATCATCCAACCTAAAGATTTAGCTAAATCTTTGAACTTATAAATCCCAAAAGAAAGTACGCCTATCACGGCTATCATAAAAAGTCTAGTATCTATTTTTTTACCAAACTTAAAACAAAAAATTATTATAAAAATAGAAAATAATATTAATAAATTTTTCGTAGTAAAAACTCGACTCATCTTTCTCGCTAAAAATTCCTTCAGCTTCGTAAAATTCTTCCTTGAAAAATATATAAATCTATCCAACTTTATTTCAATTCTTTTGAGTATTTTTGATTTCGTTTCGGCATTTTCAAATCTTATAAACTTTGAAGTCAAAAATGGAACTAGCGACAAAGCTGCAAATAATGACGCCAAAAGCGATGTTATGACTGTAAATGCAATCCCAGAATAAAGAAGTTGCGCTTGCTTTTGTAATAGAAAAAATGGCAGAAATACTACAATCGTGGTCAATGTCCCTCCAATCATCGGATTCGCCATTTGCTCGGCAGCCATTTCTATTTGATTCGAAAAAGAAAGCACTTTATCTTTTTTTCTTATCGAATCAAAGTTCTCTAAAACAACTATAGAATTATCTACCAAAAGTCCTATCCCAAGTACTAACCCAGACAATGTTATTACATTCAAACTAAAATTTTCTAGATACATAAATATAATCGTCATAAAAAGTGAAACCGGTATAGAAAATGCAACAACAAACGAAAGCATAATATCTCTTCTCCAAAAAAATCCTACCAATATAAGAACCAATAATACGATTAATACTATCCCTCGACTAGAATCTAACGAAATCCCTAAACAATAAAATATAGCTAAATTTATAATAAGTAACGCTAATAAAAATCTAATTATATTTTTTGTAAGCTCTGTCCTACTCAAAAATAAACTCAATACCAAAATTACTAGTACCGCACCATAAAAAATTGTCATTTGAACTGAATGTAATGCGCTCAAAATAGCTTTACTCTGATCAGATATAATAAGCATTTGCGTCCCTTCATCTAATGTTCCACCAAATTCATCTAATATTATTTTAACTTTTCGCGCTACATCAACCGTATTACTCAAACTTTCTTTTTGTATATAAAGCGTTACTGCAGACTTAGAATTCAATCTAGAATAGGATTCTGCCTCCAAATAAAAATCTTTTACTGTAGCAAAATCTTTGATTTTTATCAGCGAATTCGTTGTATAAGACGAATTTTTATCAATTGCAATACCTATGTTTTCTATCTCCTCAATACTCCTAAACCCATTCAAAGTACGGATAGTATAACTCAATGTATCTCGCGTAATATCGCCAACTTGCATGCTTATATTACTTTTCTCTATAACAGAAATAATCGTATTAATCGATAATCCTAGCGAATTCATTTTATTTTTATCAATCTCCACTAAAATTTTCCTTTGCCTACCACCTCCAATTTCTACATTCGCTACTCCAGCACTCTTTAATAACTTCTCTTTTAAATCGTATTCTAAAATCGCTCTAAGTTCCTCAGGAGTTTTATCCTGCGACATAAAAGCCACTATAACAACTGGCGCATCATTCTCTTCATAGTGCGCTATTATCGGACTTTCTATCTCTTTTGGCAATTTCGGTTTCACTTTCAAAAATTTTTCTCGAACTTCCAATGTCGCCATATCCATATTAATACCAGCCTCAAATTCTATCGTCGTTACTGATCTTTGTTTCTTTGAAATCGAAACAATGTTTTTCATATTGGAAATCGTAGACATTGATTCTTCTACGGGTTTTGTTATTAACCTTTCAACATCATTCGGAGGCATCCCTCCCCTTACATCAATGAAAATTGTCACATTACCATACGAAATATCAGGCATCAATTCTAATGGCATATTCTTTATACAAACAAATCCTGCCAAAAATATGCTGAAAAGTATTACTGTATATGTAACAGGTCTATTAATAGAAAATTTCGGCAATTGCGACGCCAAGGCTATGATTAATACTCCAAAAATTAATAAATGTAAAAGATACGTCGCACTCATAAATTTTTACCTTATTCCCTTCACTAAAATTTCTTTATAAAAATTTTTTATATTTTTTTAATTATTTCCATCTATAAAAAAAAATCTTGCAATTTAATCTATTTTATGTTAATATTATGCTGTAATTATAAACATATTTTAATATATTTTTAATATATTTTTAGGAGGCATAAAATGTTAAAAAGTTCTAATATCCATATTAAAATCGAGCAAGACCTTAAAAATAATACCGAAATAATTTTTAAAAAGCTCGGTATTAGTACTTCTCAAGCTATCAATATGTTTTTTAAACGAGTTATATTAGAGCAAGGACTACCTTTTTCGCTTAAACTCCCCAAAAAAAAAATGACTGACACTGAATATTTATCAAGTATACCAGGTATGGTGGAGAAAATTACTGATGGGATGAAAGAACCATTAGAAAATTGCAAGGAGTTTAGTTGGGATGACTAAATATAAAATTTTAATTTCATCAAAAGCTCAAAAAGATAAACAAAAAATAAAACAATATAAAGTTTTGAAAGATAAGGTTGATATTTTACTTAATATAATTACGCAAAACCCTTATCAAATTCCTCCTGATTATGAAAAACTTTCAGGTAAATTAGTTGATACTTTTTCTCGTAGAATTAATAAACAACATCGTTTAGTCTACGAAGTATTCAAAAATAAAAAAATAGTTAGAATTCTCAGTATGTGGTCACATTACGAATAATCATCTTCTATTTGCGAAAAAACTATATCTATTATTTTTGTTTTCAATGCATCAGTCAAACTCGGCGTCGGAGCGTCTAGCTTCGCTACACTCGTCTGATTCGCATCTATTATATTATCTCTATCTAAAACATAATTACCTAGTCTATTCCCTGACATTGCTATAATCAATATTGTTGATATTGTTTGTATTATCATTTTGTTTTTACCTTGTTCTTAATATTATACTTGACAATTTATAATAAATTATGATATACACTTTTATTATTTCTTTTCTTTTTTTTTGCTTTGACAAAATAATTTTATTTTTAATTTATATTTAGTTTAATTAATTTTTTTTACTTTTCTTTTTTTTGCTTTGACAAAATATTTTTATTTTAAAAATTATATTTTTAATTAATTTAATCAAAGAAGAAATTATTTTTTTATTCTTTTTTTTATTCTTTGACAAAATATTTTTGTTTTAAAAATTATGTTTTTAATTAGTATAATCAAAAGACAAACAAAAAGGAAGTATCCTTTATGTTTTTCTTTTGAAAACTTTTCTTTAACCTCTCTCGCATAACTCACTTCACTCCGTTTCGTTCATTGCTCGCAAAAAAAGTATTTTTTGCAGAGCAAAAAACTAAAGTTTTACAGATGCGAGCAAGGATAAAACTTAAGAATTATTAAAAAAACTAAAAAAAAGCCAACAAAAATACAAA
>JAIRLV010000185.1 GCA_031259185.1 Elusimicrobiota bacterium
AAAATATACAATATTGAGAACACTTTTTTTTATTTTAGGGTTTAGTTTTACTTTTGTAATATTAGGGGTTTTTGCAAAATATTTTTCTTTATTTGTTTTTTCAAATAAAAAAATTTTCAATTTTGTTATTGGATTATTTTTAATATTTTTTGGATTACATTTATTAGGTTTTTTTAGATATATATTTTCTTATAGATTTACTTTTTTTAAAAAACATTCAAAAATTTATTCTTTTTTAAATTTTTCAAATATAGAAAAAAGATTTGATATAAATAAAATAGGTAATAAATTTCAAAATTTACAAAAAAATAATATCGGGAAATTATTATGGAATTTTATTTTTGGAGTTGTTTTTAGTTTTTCATGGACTCCTTGTGTAGGACCTATTCTGGGAAGTATCCTAATGCTAGCATCAGCTCAGGAAAGTATAAAACAATCAACTCATTTACTTTCAATTTATTCTCTCGGTCTTGCATTGCCTTTTTTTACAGCAGTAATTTTTTTTGATTTTTTGTTTTCTAATTTTAAAAAAATTTTTAAATATTTAAACATACTTCAGATATTTATAGGATTTGTTATTTTATTTTTAGGAATTTTTATAATAAATGAAAAAATTTTATAAAATAAAAAATATTTAAACAACTAATATCATTTTTAGTCTTCTAAATTGGATTAATTTTACTCAATAATTCAAAAAATTAATTTTTTAAGGAGAACTTATATAAATATGAATAATATATTAAAAAATTTTAACTTTTGTATAGATAATACGATTAAAGAAAAAATCAAAACTTTTTCAAAAAAAATAAGATTAAAAATAGAATCATACATATTAATATGTTTATCTTTTATATTTTCAAAATTGAATATAAAATTATCATATATTTTAGCAAGGATTTTAGGAATTTTAATATATTTTTTTATTCCAATTAGAAAAAAAGTTGCTTATTATAATTTGAAAAGAGTTTTTAGGAAAAAATCTAATAGAGAAATATATGCTATTATAATGAAAATGTATATAAACTTTTCTTATTTTTTTTTAGAATCAATTATAATGAAAAAATTAAGAATTGATAAAATTTATGGACTAAAAGATAATGTCAAAGTCTATGGATTAGAAATTTTACAAGAAGCTGTAAATAAAGAAAAAGGAGTGATTTTGTATACGGGACACATTGGGAATTGGCATGTAATGGGACAAAAATTAGTAGAATTAGGTTTTCCAATAAATAATGTTATAAAAAGACAAAGGAATCCATTCATTTTTGAAAAAGAAATGAATACTATGTTAAATGCTGGTATGAAAATTTCCATTTTACAAAAAACTCCAAAAAATATTTTTCAAGCTTTGAAAGAAAAAGACGTAGTAGAATTTTTAGCGGATCAAGATGCAGGGAAAGATGGTATTTTTGTAGATTTTTTTGGATTAAAAGCTTCTACTGCGGTGGGACCAGCTCTTTTTAGCCTAAAACTTGGCAGTCCTTTAATATTTGCAGTAGATATTCGTGAAAAATTTTATAAACATAAAATATTCATTGAAAAAATTGATTATACTAGCATTGACGACAAAGAAAAAGATATATATAATTTAACTAAACTTTTAACACAAAAAATAGAAAAATATATAATTAGCAATCCTTCTCAATACTTTTGGTTACATAGAAGATGGTTCACTAGACCTAAATAAAAAGTTTATAAAAAAAATATAAAAAATGGAGAGACATTAAAAAAATATGTTTTATTATCTTTATTTATATTGTAAAAGTTTTTTCTCGCCATTTAATATTTTTCAATATATAACATTACGTTCTTTCGGAGCGCTATTGACTGGTCTTATAATAAGTTGTATTATAGCGCATCCCATAATAAAAAAACTAAAAAAATTGAAAATAGATCAACAAATTAGGCTAGATGGTCCGCAAACGCACATTGAAAAACAAGGAACTCCTACTATGGGAGGGATAATAATCATTATTAGTTTGATAATTACAACAATTCTATGGACATTTTTAGAAAATAGGTTTATAATAATATGTTTATTGTCATCAATATATTTTGGAATAATAGGGCTCTACGACGATTATCTAAAATTTATCAAAAAAGATTCAAAAGGTTTGTCTGGGAAAAAAAAATTATTTTTACAATTCTTAATTGGGGTTATAATAGCTGTTTATTTATATTTTTATCCTACAAATTCAAATTTTGCAATGTCTGTAGATATTCCATATCTAAAAAATGTTTTTTTTAATTTAGGTTTTTTTTACATTTTGTTTATAATTTTAGTAATAGTCGGGTCATCAAACGCGGTTAATTTAACAGATGGATTGGATGGATTGGCAATAGGGCTTATAATGTTTTCCGCTTTGACTTACACAGTATTTGCTTATCTTGCCGGTCATATAAAATTTAGTCAATATTTAGGAATAATTTATATTCAAGGAGCTGGGGAAATTGCTGTATTTTTGGCTGGTCTTGTTGGAGCGAGTCTAGGTTTTTTGTGGTTTAATTCTTATCCAGCAGAAATTTTTATGGGAGATACAGGCTCATTATTTTTAGGCGGGATTTTAGGGGTCGTCGCTGTTTGTGTGAAACAAGAATTACTTTTAGTTATAACCGGTGGAGTTTTTGTCGCAGAAGCTTTATCCGTGATGTTGCAAGTATTTTATTTTAGACATCATAATGGCAAAAGAATTTTTAAAATGGCTCCTATACATCATCATTTTGAATTATCTGGCTGGAAAGAATCAAAAGTTGTGATTAGATTTTGGATTATTGGCATAGTATTATCATTGATTGCGTTAAGCGCATTGAAAATTAGGTAAAAATATATGGATAAATATTTAGAAAAAAATTCTTATTTAACAATATTAGAAGCCACTATTTGGGCGAGCGATTTTCTAAAAAAAAATGTTACAGCTTCAAATATAAATTATTTAATAAAGTACGGAAAAATTAAAAAATATAATTTTTTAAACAAGAAGCAGAGTTTTATAATAAAAGATGAATTAGAAAATTATTATTTTTCAATATCAAAAAACAAAGAATTATGGAAAGAAAAGCTTGGCGAAGATTTAAATTGGGATTTGTCTTTTGATAATTTAAAAGAAAAAGATACCACAAAACATGTCCATAGATTACATCCATATAAAGGCAAATTTATTCCTCAATTAGTGGAATATTTTTTAGATTCTCATATAGATAACTTTAAGAAAGAAATTTATTTTAAAAAAGGCGATGTAGTTTTAGATCCATTTTGTGGGAGCGGAACAACTTTAATACAAGCAAACGAAAGCGGAATAAATGCTATTGGAGTTGATATTAGTGAATTTAATGCTTTAATTAGTAATGTAAAATTAAGCGATATTGATTTAAAATTATTAAAAGAGCAACTTGAAAGCCTAACTCATAAATTAATTGATTTTGTTGAAAATTCTACTTCATATCGTTTTGAAAATAAATTAAGCGAAATTTTGACTTCTTATAATACAAAATATTTTTCTATGATAAATTTTAATTATACTTATAAAAATAGAGAAATAGATAAAAAAAAATATATACGCTATAAATTAAAAGAATTTTTGAAGATTTATTACGATTTATTACATGAATACGATATAAAATTGATTATAAAAGAACCTCATAATTTTATTGAAAAATGGTATTTATTGCCAGTTTTAAACGAAATTTATTTTTTAAATACTGAAATACAAAAAATAAAAAATAACGACGCCCTAAAAATTATTTTAAGTAGAACGATTAGAAGTTGTAGAGCAACAACTCATTACGATTTGGGAACATTAAAAAATCCAATTATTGAACCTTATTATTGTAGTAAACATTTTAGGATTTGCAAACTTTTATTTTCAATATTGAAATGGTGGAATATTTATAGTAAAGACACAATAAAAAGACTCTCTGAATTTAGAAAAATAAAAACTAATACGAAACAGATTTGTCTGATTGGGGATAGTAGAAATATTGATTTAAATGTTGTTTTAAAAGGCAAAAAATTAGATGGAATTTTTTCAAGTCCTCCATATGTTGGGCTTATTGATTATCATGAACAACATGCTTATTCGTATGATTTATTTAATTTTAAAAGAAAAGATAATGATGAAATTGGGTCGCTTTTTAGAGGTAAAGGTATCGAAGCGCAAAAAAGTTATGTTAAAGGAATTAGCAATGTTTTAAAGAATTGTAAAAAATTTCTAAAAATTAATGCTAATATATTTTTAGTAGCGAATGATAATTATAACTTATATTATGAGATTGCAAAATTAAGCGGAATGGAGATAATGGAAGAATTTAAAAGACCCGTATTAAATAGACTTGAAGGGAAAGAGGCTTATTGTGAAAAAATTTTTAGAATGAAGATAAAGGAGCAATATGAATAGCGTAATAAAATCGAACATTAAGACATTATTAATAAATACGATAAGAAATAAATTTACTAATTATAAGCCTGAAACTTCTTATATGCCATTTCATACAAGTTTATTAGGAAAAGATAGAATTGCGTTATTTAGTTTCATACACTCATTAAATACAATATTTTAAAAAATAAAAAAATGCAAAATTTTATTTATGAATTTATACAATTTTTGGCAAGGATGATTTTTAGAATATTTTTTAGAGTAGAAATTGTAGGTCAAAAAAATATTCCAAAGACAGGAGCTTATATTTTCGCTTCAAATCATTTGAGTAATCTGGATCCACCGTTAGTCGGATGTTTTTCAACGAGGCATGATGTTTATTATTTTGCGAAAGAGGAGCTTTTTAAAAACAAAATTTTTGGAGCTTTTTTGAAATATATAAAAGCTTTCCCGGTAAAACGAGGAAAAGTAGATATTAATGCTATGAATTATGTTTTTGAAATACTAAAAAATAATCATTGCTTAGTTATATTCCCAGAGGGAACTAGACGAAAAAATAACAAATACTATCCTAAAAAAGGACTAGGATTTATATATTCAAATTTAAAAACGAATGTATCTATTATACCAACAAAAGTGATAAACACTGATAAATTTTATAGCTTCAAAAAGATGCGCTTAATCTATGGAAAGCCTTTAAAACTTGATAAAAATATGAACTATTTAGAAATGAGTAAATTTGTTTTAGAAAAAATAGATAATCTTTACTTTTAATTTTGTATCTATCATTTTTCACATTGCTGAAACGTTTTTTTATATAGCAAACTAAAAATACACACTTCTTTGCATAGCTCTTTTGTTTTTTTATTCAATAATTTTTAATTTTATCCTTACTCCGTATCTTTAGAACTTTAGTACTTGCTCTTCAAAAAATACTTTTTTTAAAGAGCAAGCATTAATTACTTTTAAGCTTACGCTGCCGCTGCAATCAGTTTCACTTTTTCTACTTCTAGATCTATACCTCGGTCTTTACTAATACCTTTTATCTTGTTCGCTAACCCTAACTTCATCGCTGCTTTCTGGATCGTTCGCTTCAACCCCTCGCTCAACTTCATTAGCTTTACTGCCTTCTCATCCATACCTTCTAACTCTAGTCGCTCGCTACCTATCACTTTTACTCTATCGCTTCCAGCAACTTCTATATCCATTGTATCTGCTGA
>JAIRLV010000186.1 GCA_031259185.1 Elusimicrobiota bacterium
ATCCTTAACAAATTTAGGTTCTTTTAATTCAAATTGATTATCTTCTAAATTTTTTATTTCATTTTTATTTGTTTCATAATTATCAAATTTTTTCTTATGTTTTTCTCTATCTCTAAAATTATAATTATTATTCATATTCGATATTTTTAAAAATAGAAATTTTTATTAATTTTATGGGTTGCCAATTTTTTGAATTTCTGAAATTTTAAAAAATGAATCAAAATCCTAAAAATACTGAAACTTTGAATTCAACTCAAACTTCTAACAGTTGAAGTATAAACCCGGACAGGAACAGTTACCCGGCAAATAGTTTTAAAAAATATTTTTTAACATATTAAAGTCAGAATTGAATTTTTAATTTTTTTTTAATTTTTTTTTATGTAGAATTTTTCATAATAAATTTTTAAATAAAAAAATATGGGAAAAATTTAAATTTTAGTATTTATGAACGAAGAAATCTTGGAGATTTATACAGCCTCTAGTCGCCAATCTAAAAGTAGAGTACTGGAGGCTGTAAAATCAGGAAGGCCACCAAAAAGAAATGGTGCTCCACCATATCTGGAGCAGTCTGAGCTAGAAGAATTTATTTCGGAGGTTACAAGACAAACCTTAATAAATACTTCAATCTCTTTCAAAGAAGCTGCCAATATCGTTTTTTTTATTTCAATTTTTTATTTATTTTATAGGCTGTTTCTATAAAAAACAAAAGAATTGCAGAATGCGAACCGCCTTCCAGAAGCTGGATTAGAAAACAAATCAATTCCAATGAAGACTTTAACATAAAAAAGGCGAAGGTTTTAGATGTGTATAGAGGTGCAGCTAGAAATCAGGAAGTTCTTAGTCCATACTTTAAACAGTCTTTTTTTAATTAATTTATATATATATTTTTTAGGTTACTGTTTTTATTGAAAACAAACAATTATAATTCATCCCTGATATATAATTTAGATGAAACGTCATTATTAATAAAAGCTCCAAGAGTTCCATATGTCATTTGCAACAAGAATATGTGTGCTGCATCATTCAATCCACCTACACCAATATACTCATGTACAGTTGTATTTATTGGTTTTAATTTTATATTTCTATTTTATATTTTTTTTCATTTTTTTAATATTTTCTTTATGGTTAACTTTCATTTTTATGATGTTTATGATTTTTTTAAGGTTGTTTTTATTTTTTTGTTATTTAAATTTATTTATTAAAGGTTATTATTTATTATAATTTATCTATCAATATTAATTTTATTTATAGTGGATTCCTCAGGAGGACACTGTAAATCAACGTTAATATTAAATGAGAAGGCAGAAATAATTTATTTGGATAATTATATCAATACTGAAGTAGACATCAGGTTTTTAAAATTTTTAGTTATTATAAGTAATATTTAGGGTGACCAAATCTGGTTGGATAAACACAGAAATTTTTATTGAATGTTGTGAAAAATTATTAAAGGACATCAACTTCAAAAGGACTTTGTTAAAGAAGCCTGACGAGCGAGCATTACTAATTTTAGATGGACATACCACTCGTATGAATTTGAATCTCTGGACAAAATTTAATAATGAAAAAGTTGATGTTTTAATCTTACCATCACACACCTCAAATCTTCTTCAACCATTAGATCTATGCGTTAACGGTTTCTTTAAAAATTTATTGAAGGAAGTGGATCCTTTTCCCTCGAAAACTCAAATGAAAGACAAACTCGAGATTTTCGTGAGAGAGATAAGTGATCGAATTCATGATTGTCTGTCACCATCAGCAATCAGAAAAGGTTTTTGGAAAGGGAAAATTATAAATGAAGAAAAGGATAAAGAAAAAGATTTAAATTTGTTAGAAAATAATATTAATGAATTTTTGAAAACATTCCCAGAAAAATGTCCCGAAAAATTACAAGTTTTTTTTAATTTGTGTATAATTTTTTTTAATATAGAAATTGACTCAAAAAAAAAACCAGTAGATTTTCACTAGGAAACGAAGTAGTCACATCTGATGTATTTTTGCAAAAATTTCAAGAGTATGAACTTCATAAGAATAAACCAAAACAAAAATCCACTGAATCTATATACAGGAGTAATTTGAAAGAAAAAGAAAAAGAAATACTTGTTAAATTTTTGGATGAAAATAATGAAAAAGAAGTTGAGGAAGAAAATGGAGATTTGTATCAATTAATGGAGGATGCTTTTGTAATTAATAAAGAAAATGAAGAAGAAGAAAGTGATGATTTTGAATCAAAATTTGTGTTTGAGGAAATAGATTTATCAGAAGAGGAAATTGAAGAAGAAAACGAAGAAATTGTTCTGGACTCGGATAGCGATTGTAACAGCAAAAGAAAAAGAAAAAAATCATCAAAATTTTACGAGTGGAGAGATACTGTAGAAATTTTTGCTGGAGGGGAGAAAATGAAAAGAAAACGTAAAGCGTATGTGGTTTTTTTTTGTTTGTATTATTCAAAAAAAATTTTTTTAATTTAGAATAATAGAAACAAAAAAAAAGTTACATGCTTTTCTTCAAACTCATCATCTTCTTCTTCAAGCTCTTCGTCTTTTTCAAGTTTTTCGTCTTCTTCAAGCTCCTCTTCTTCCAATTCTTCATTAAATGTGAACGAAGTTTTTTTTTTAATTTATTTGTTCATTTTTATGTATTTTTTTGTGTTTGTTTTTAATTTAGTTTTATATTATTTTAATTTTTTATTTTTACTTTTGTTTATTATTACGTTTTTATTTTTATTTTGTTTGGGCTTTTATTTTTTTACTATTTATTTTATTTTATTTTCTATTATTTTCTATTATTTCATCTTAATTCATTGGTTTTTTTTATTATTTCATCTTAATTCATTGGTTTTTTCTATTATTTTCTATTATTTCATCTTAATTCATTGCTTTTTCGTTTATTTTATTTTTATTTTTTTTTTTAATTTTATTTATTTTATTTTTATTTTAATTTTGTTTTGTTTTCAATTTTTTATTGTTTTTATTATATATATTTTGGTTTTG
>JAIRLV010000149.1 GCA_031259185.1 Elusimicrobiota bacterium
CTAGTTTATTTGATCTTCCTTTTGTCTGCTTTTTTGTAAATTCCCAATCATTTACGGAATTCGTATCAATTGGTGTCTCATATTCCAAAAATTTTCTACTCAATGATTGCCCTACCTCGATAGGATTTTCCAGATAAAAATCTATGCCATTATAATTTTTGTTAGTATAACTTACTTCGTCAATTAGATCTCCATTATTATTATACAGTTTTATAGAACTCGTTGTTGCTGTTAAGCCATTGTTTGTAGAATAAAAATCATAATAACCATTACTATTTTTTTCGGAATCATCTTCTAATTCACTTTTGAAATTTAATACAAAATAATCACCTTTCTTGACATTTATATCAGAAAACGTCTTTCTAATAGAATTCCCTTCAAAAACAGAAAAATCTTTTATACTGCCCAATCCTTCTAAAACAAAAAATTCTATCCAATCTCTAGTATTATCACTTTCATTCGGAGCAATTTCAGTGATCAAAATTTTTAAATTTGGAACTAATACTCTATTGGCAGATCCTTTAGATTGCTTATTTTTGATTTCCCAATCGTTTGGGGAGTTTGTATTTATAGGCTCTATATTAGAATCATATTTTCTACTAATTGATTGTCCTTTTGATATAGTATTTTCTAAAAAAATTGCGCTCGGATATGTTCCTATAGCATTTTCGAAACATAGCTCATCTATAATAATATCGCTATCATCTTTTATAGTTATTTTGTTTTTTGTAGAAGTCAAGCCAGTATCACTTGAATAAAAATCAAAATATCCATATTCATTTTTTTCCACATCATCCGACATAGAGGCTTTATCTAGATTTAATACAAAATAATCTCCATTTTGTAATTCAATATCACCAAAAGTTTTGATTTTTGCATTGCCTTCAAAAACAGTAAAATTTTTAAGATTTATTGGACCTTGTAGAACAAAAAACTCTATCCAATCTCTTGTATCGCCACTTTCACTCGGAGCAATTTCAGTTATTATTATTTTGGATTGAGCCAATAAAATATTTATATTAAAAAATAGAAATATTATGTAAAAAATAATAATGGTATAAAATTTTTGATTTTTCATAAATTATTAACTATTTAATTTTATATAAATTTAATATTTTTACTGTATTATAAATATTATTAAATGTCAAAACATTTTTTATAAATTTATCAAAGTTAAGACTTTTTATCAGCTATTTTTTTTGTTTTAAAAATATGAAAACTTACCTCTGAAAAAGCATATACTTCTTTTTTCATTTCCTCAAATAAATTTGCATAAGCGTCCTTATAATTTGTAAAAGAAAAATCTCTCAATTTGTGTAATTTACCAGTTTTTCCAATCTTTGAGAAATAAAAAAAACCTTTTTTTATAAAGCCTAAATAATTCCCAGATACGATAATAGCAAAATCTTTTTCAAAAAAATTTTTTTCAAAGAGACTTCTGCCAAAAAAACTACTTTCAATAGTCATATTTAAAATATCAAATATAGTTGGCGCAATATCTATTTGCGAAGAAATTTTATCATTTTTTGAAGGTTTGGGGAATATTTTTGGCGCATAAATAAGACATGGGACAAAGGATTTTCTATAGTCAAATTCCGTATCATAGTGAAAACTTTTTCCGTGATCTCCTAAAATTATGAATACTGTATTTTCAAAATAGTCTTTTTTTTCAATTTCATTAAAAAATTCCCCCAATGAATAATCCATATATTTAAATGTATTATAACTATCATTAAATTCTGAATTTGTTTTTATTCTTTCTCCAAAATCAGTATCTGGAATTGTATAAGGCGGATGATTTGTGAGACTTAAAGCCATAGTAAAAAAAGGATTGTCAAGACTTGCTAATTCGTCTATTTCTTTTATAGTTCTTTCAAAAAGATATTCATCGCTAGCGCCCCATTTATTTAAAATTTTATCGTCATCAAAATCATTTACTCCGATAACTTTTTCAAAGCCTTTTTGCTTCAAAAAACCAAACATATTATCAAATTTTAAATCTCCGCCATAAATAAATATTGTAGAATAACCTTTCTCTTTTAAAATACTAGCAATTGACGGAATGTATTGTTGCCCTTCTACTCTTGACATAATTGAATTGCCTACGAGAGGAATATATGAGCATAATGTAGAGGATATTCCTATATTTGTTCTGTGCCCATTTGAATAAAAATTTGTGAATAGGATCCCTTTTTCTGCTAATTTGTCAAAATTCGGCGATAAGCCTAAATTATTACCAAAAACCCCGAGCATTTCCGCAGACATGCTTTCCATTAACAAAATTACAATATTATAATTTTTTTCTTCCCCAATCCGTTTTGTTAATCTAAAAAATGGATATTCTAAATTTTTGATATTATCTTTTTCCATATCGGAAAGCGCAATATTTTGTACTAAATTTATAGCTTCTTGTATGTCTTTAAAATATTTATAATTTTTACCATCATTATTTTTTTTCACATAATAAACATCTTTTGAAAAATTAAACAAAGGATTCAAAGTTGCTTGATTGATTATATCATATTCGCTAAAAAAAGCGGTTCCCCATTCCATAATACCAGTGGATAAACCGCCTCTAATCCCCAAAAATATCAAAAATGAAAAAATGAAATACAAAAAAATATTTTTTATCAAATTATAGTTAAAATGAAATTTTTCATTTTTTGTTTTTAATCCTTTTTTAAGTACAAATTTTTTTAATAAAAATATATAAAAAATCATTAAAATTAAATTTATAAAAATATACCTGAAAAGATGATATTTTTTGACTGCCATGAACAAGGCTGTATTTGATGACTTAGCGTATTCAATAGCGGTATAATTTATATGTGAATAATCTATCTTAAAAAATTCTATATTTAATAAATGTACAAAATAAATAAAACAAAAAAGAATTGTCATAATCGCTACTACAATTTTTTCTATTTTAAAAAAATGTAAAGGTTTGATTAATGGAAAACACGCCACTAAAAAAAATATTGTTAATGAATAATTTATTACATAAATATCTAATCTGATTCCAATTAAAAAAGATTTCAAAATTTCTATAGCGGGAATTTCTTTTAAAAGTTCTATAAAATTGAGCATGAATATCGCGCGTAAAAATGCAAAAAATAAAATATTCAAAAGGAATATCTTTATAAAAAACATATAATTTGGCGGCAATTCAAAAAGATTTTTTACAATATTTTTTATTTTATTAAATTTTTTACTTACCATAAGTTTTATCTCTATAATAAAAAAATTTTTTATTTTTTAAATTCAAATTAATGATATTGAATGATTTTTTTTGAGATTTATAGTTAGATTAATTTATAATTTAGTCAAGCCAATTAACCCAAACAAATACGAGATATCCTCATCTTTTACCGATACGTCTATACCTGATATAAAGTCTTTTCTTTCAAAAATATCGCTAACTCCTGCTTTAATTTTAAGCCAATTGAATAATTGATAATATCCAATAGCATTTATCCAAGTAATATTTTTATCATTGATTTCTCTTTCAAATCTATGAGCATCAAGTCCTAGTGAAAATTTATTAAAAAAAAGTTCGCTACCAATTCCAAAACTAGAATTCATTGCGCCAGCATGTAGAGCTAATCTATGTTTCGCTAGAAGCATAAAATCTTTCTCAATTAATGCAGTAATTGAATTATATTTTTGATCTCCCTCGTCAAAATCGGAAGGTTTATCTACTTTAATATTGTTTATTTTTAAAAAATATCTTTTGTTAGGAGAGGTTTGAATAGTTATTCCAGCGCTATTTCTTATCATATCATCTGAATGATTATAATGAAAATCTGCATCCCAAAAAAATTCAATTTTTTTTACTTTTCCAGTTAATTTTTGTACATCGCTTGTAACATTTTTTAAGTTCCTTATAGTTTCTCTGACATCAATTTCAACTTGTTCATCGTTCATTAAACTACCGATAGCTCCTTTTTTACTATTTATAACTTGCATAAATTTTTCAATATTTTTACTCGTTTTATTCAAATTAGTCAAAATTTCACTGATATTTTTCATATCTTTCATTGATAAGCCGCTCAAAGTTTTTGAGAATATTTTTATATTGTCAATAATTTCTTTAATATCTTTTTCATCATCGCCAAGTCCTTTATTTATTTTTGAAGTAATTTGTTCAACATTTTTTATAATTTTGAAAATATCATTCTCTTCATTAGTATCAGAAACATTTGTTATTTTTGTTATAATATCCGCTATATTAAAAATAAAATCTCCGTCAATTATATCATCTTCTTTTATAAATTCATTGTCAAAACTTTTATCTGAAAAATAAATATCTATGAATTTTGTCCCTACTATTCCAGTAGAACAAATTCTAAATCTAGCATTTTTAGGAATTTTTATAGATTTTTTTACTTTGACAGCCAAAAAAACTTCATTATTATCCAATTTTATTTCATTAACGGACCCGACACTCACGCCGCTCATTTTTACCGGCGATTTCAAACTAATACCATCTATATTATTGAATTTTATATAAA
>JAIRLV010000159.1 GCA_031259185.1 Elusimicrobiota bacterium
ATTTGCAATTTGCGATGGTGTTATCAATGATAAATATGACATTCAAAAATAATAATAATGTAGTTTCATTATTTCAGGCATTGCGTGATACGATAGGAGAGAAGCCAGTAGAAAAGCAAAATATATTACTTAATAATCCGCCGCAAATTATAATAAAAAATGATGTTCCAAGACCAAACAAATAAAATAGAACTTTCAATATCAGAAATGATTTCGCCAGATTTTTATGATGTTTTTTATTCTATTTTAGAAAAAAAATATACGCATTATTGGCTAAAAGGCGGTAGAGGAAGCGGCAAGAGTTCATTTATATCGATAGAGATAATACTAAATATAATTCAACATAAAAGTATGAATTGTATATGTTTTAGAAAATATGGGAATAATTTGAGGGAGAGCGTATATAATCAGCTAATATGGGCGATAGATATATTAGGAGTAAGAGAGTATTTTTCATATATTAAGAACCCATTAGAGATCACATATCTACCGACAGGACAAAAGATATTATTTAGAGGATTAGATGACCCAGTGAAACAAAAATCAATAAAGATGCCGTATGGATATTTTGGGTTGGCGTGGTTTGAGGAACTAGAAGAATATGATGGGATGGAAGAAATAAGAAAAGTTACACAATCATTAATGAGAGGCGGTAGTTTTTTTATATATTTTTACAGTTATAATCCGCCGCAGACAGTTTCTAATTGGGTAAATTTTGAAAGTGTAAAAGATATAGAAAATAGATTAGTGCATACATCAAATTATAAATCGATGCCAGTTGATTGGTTAGGCAAAGAATTTTTGATAGAAGCAGCGCTGCTGCAGAAAAGTAATGAACTAGCATATCGGCACGAATATTTAGGAGAAGTAACTGGAACTGGGGGTAGAATATTTAATAATATTGTAAGTAGACCAATTAGTGATGAAGAAATAAAAAGATTTGAAAGATTTAGTTATGGGATAGATTGGGGGTTTGCAGTAGATCCGTTTAGTTTTGGAAAGTTTTATTATGATAGGACTAGGCGGATATTGTGGGTAATAGATGAGGTATATGGGATTGGCATATTGAATGATGAAGTAAAAAGGTTAATTGAGCCAAAAATAACAACAAGGGATGAGATAATAGCGGATAGTGAGGAGCCGAAATCGATAGAAGAATTTAGTAGAGATGGTTTTAAAATAGTAGGATCCCAAAAAGGCAAAGATAGTGTGAGATTTGGGATAAAATGGCTACAGAGATTACAAGCGATAGTGATAGATCAGAAACGGACGCCTAATGCGTTTAAAGAATTTAATTTATATGAATTTGAAAAGAATAAGCTAGGTGAGTTTAGAAGTGATTATCCAGATAAAGATAATCATTTTTTAGATTGTGCGAGGTATGCGATGGAACCATATATACGGAAAAGAGGAATTTTGTAAATGATAATAGATAAAATAAAAAGCTTTTTTAATAAGAGAGATATTGTCTCAAATAAAAAAAAAGTTAAAGAAGTTAATTTAGAGCAAGAAAAAGATGTAGAAAAAAGTGAAAAAGATAAGAATAAAAATATAGAAATTCCTAGAAAGTTTTATAGGAAAATAGACAAAGAAGGGATATATAAGCAAATATTTCAAAGAGATATAACAAGTTTAAAGGTTGTAAATAATGCGAGGGAAGCGAAAAAGAAAGGATTAGATAGTTATAATGATAATTTTAATTATCCAGCTAGTATAAAGAGAAATAATGTATCTGAGAGAATATTAGATTGGTATGGAGATAATTACTTTATAGGTTATCAAGCGTGTTCGATATTGAGGCAGAATCCATATATAGATAAAGCTTGTACGGTTCCATGTAAAGATGCGATATCAGTAGATTATAAATTGAGTTATGTTAATGAAGAAGATAATCAAAAAGACTTGGAAGATGAAAAAATAGATTATTTGAAAGAAATAAAAAATATAAGTGATAAAAAATATAAAATAAAAGAGAAGGCATATCAGTTTGCAGTAAATAATAAGACATTTGGCGTAAGTTATGCATTTTTTAAAGTAGAAGGTGCAGATTGGACAAAGCCGTTTAATATAGATGGTGTGAAAAAAGGAAGTTATAAAGGGATAGTTTTAATAGAGCCATATTGGATAGTGCCGGAGTTAGATATAGAAGGTTCTATGAATGTGTTGAGTGAAAATTTTTATGAACCAGAATATTATAATTTGCCGACAGGAGAGAGGGTACATAAGAGTTGGTTAGTAAAAGTTGTGAATGTAGAAGTAGCAGATATCTTGAAACCTACATATTATTTTGGCGGTATTTCATTGCCGCAATTGCTATATGACAGGGTATATGCGAGTGAGAAAGTAGCGAATGAAGCACCGAATTTAGCCCTGACAAAAAGATTGTTAGTAGTAGAAGGTGATGTAGACGAAGCTATAGCGAATCCTGAGTATGCGGATAAAGTGTTAGGTAATTTGAATATATTGAGGGATAATTATGGTATATTTCTCAAAAAAAGCAATACAGAAGTGCAACAACTAGATACTATATTAACTGATTTTGATGAACTAATAATGACGCAGTTTCAATTAGTATGCGCTATAGCAGAAATGCCAGCAACAAAGCTATTGAAGATAACGCCAAGAGGTTTTAATGCGACTGGTGAGTATGATATGAAAGATTATATACAGAGCTTACAAGAATTACAGAATAATGTAATGAAACCACTTTTGGAAAGACATTTGGAAATTTTGACAAAATCAGAGTATGGGCGAGTAATAGAATTAGATGTTATGTTTAATGCAGTAGATATGCCGAGTGAAAAAGAATTAGCAGAAGTAGAAAATTTAAAAAGTTCAAGTTTAGTGAGTTATGTAGGCAATGGGATAATAAGCGCAGAGGAAGCAAGACAAAAATTAATGAACGAGAAAGATAATGGTTTTAGCTTTTTGAATATAGAGTTGCCAGAAGAATTAGAAGAAATAGATTTTTTTGAGGCTGATATAGAAAAAAGAAAAGATAAAAAAGATAAATAAGAATGTTAAAGAAAGAAAAGAAAAAGATAGTAAAAGGAAAAGTGTTAAGTCAAAATGCAGGGATAAAGGCTTGGTATGATAAAGAATTACAAGAATTAATTAGAAGTATGACAAAAGATACACAAAAAAGATTTTTAGAGTTGTATAGAACACACAAAAACTCCCAAAAAGGATATGCAACAGCAATAAGGATATTGAATAAAGAATTAAGTGAAGAATGGATAAGTAAATTTAATAAAACTGGAAAAGAACTAGCAAAGAAAATGGTTCTAAAACAGACAAAATATTTAAAAAGCTCTATAAATCAAGCAATGATGCCGTTATTGCCGAAAGAATTGGAAGTGGAAAATAGAAGTTATTTAAGGTTTGGGTTAAAAGGTTCAATGCTGGATGACCCGAGACGAGCAGAAATAATAAAGGCTAGTATAAATGAAAATGTAAGTTATATAAAGTCAATTTCGGAGCAATATCATATAAAAATGAATTCTGCGATTGTGCGGTCGTTTCAAGTAGGAGGGAATGAAAAGGATTTGATAAACGATATAATGCAAATAGGGCAGGTAACAAAAAGAAAAGCACAATTGATAGCAAGAGATCAAAGTTCTAAAATATATAGTGCGTTATGTTTACAAGAGATGAAAGATTTAGGGATAAAAAAATTTGAGTGGGTGCATTCGCATGGAGGTGAGCATCCTAGGCCATTGCATAGGAAATTAGATGGACACATATTTGAAATAGCTTCTCCACCAATTATACAAGAACAAAAAGGGAAACAAAGACAAGAAAAAGGATTTCCCGGGCAGTTGATAAATTGTAATTGTGTGATGAGACCTGTAATTGAGTATTGATTTTATTTTTTATTTTTTTGGTATGGCAAAATAGTTTTATTTTTTTCTTTATAAAGAAAAAAATGGGAAATAAATTAGGATTAGACTTTTTGATATAAAAAAAGTTCTTTGAAATATTTATATAAAATTATATTTAAAATGGATATAAATTGATTATTAGGAATAATGTTTGAAATATAAGATTTTAAGTCATTTTTAGATATTTTGTTATCAGCGACATCTAAAACTATTAATTCCATTTTTAAAAGGTAAATAGTTGGAATTACATAATATCCATTTAGACAAAGGAATATATAACCTAATGCAATACTAGTTCTTTTATTAGCATCTGTGAAACAATGGAATTTAACTATTCCAAAAACTAAATGGGTTAATTTATCTTGGATTGTTGGATAATAGGTATCATTTTTAATATGTTCTAAAAGACTTTCAAGTTGTCCTTTATCTTTTACGCCTGATAAGCCACCTGTTTGATTTATGATTTCATTATGTATAGAGATAACAAAATTTATATTAATATATTTGCAATCTTTCACTTTTGGGCTAGCCTTTTAAATATCTCTATATTTTCTCTCATTATTTTTTTAAAATTTTCAAATTGTTTATTTAGTAATTTTTCGTATTTTGTCTGTTTGTTTACTTCAGCTTTTGTATTTTTTTTATTAAACATTAGTTTATATCCTTGTTAATATAAATTTATAAAAATATTAAAAAAAAATATTTAATAAATTTTACAAAAAAAAATAAAGATTTTCAATATTAAAAAAATGGAGCGTATTTTATGGCAAAAGAGGTAGATATAAACGGTTTTTGGACTATAAAGGATAATCCGCTGTCAAAAGTGGGAGTATTCTCATATTTAGGTAACCAGATAAGTGATGAATTAGAAGCAGACAAAATATATAAAGTATATAGACCATTAGAAGAATTGTTAAATGATGAGACAGTAAAGAGTTTTAACGGTGTTCCATTTATAGATGAACATGAGATGCTAGGAGAGAACTTTACGCCAGCGGAAAAAAAAGGAGTAGATGGAGTAGTTATTGATACATTTGCAGATAAAAAGCAAGGAATATTAAAAGGCACAATAAAATTATTTAGTGAAAAGATAAAAGATGAGATAGTAAATGGCAAAAAAGAGCTATCTATGGGCTATTTTTGTGATTATGAATTGAGAAGCGGTAGTTATAAAGGTGAAAAATATGATGCGGTGCAAAGAGAGATAAGGGGTAACCACGTAGCATTAGTAGATAAAGGCAGAATGGGAAGTGATGTGAGGGTATATGATAGGCATATTACTTTTGATAGATTTGATATATTTGACTATAATGAAAATCACTCTAAAGAAAATGGTAGATTTATAAGCGGTTCAGGTAGCAATAATAAAGAAAATGAAAAAAAGCAGGATAGAAAAGCAATTAATAATTCAGTAATCAAGATAACAGGCAAAGAATTAGGTGAATATAAAGATATAAAAGAATTGAGGGATAAGTCGATTGAGTATTATAGAGAGAATTTGCAGGGGAAAAGTGTAGAGAATAAAGAATTAGGTAAGGTGTTGTTTAGTAGAAAGGGATTAGATAAATATAAAAATGCTTCTGCTGATACTAATAAATTAAAAATGGTTGTAGCACTTAAAAATATTATTGAAAATGGAGAATATTTAGGAGAGAAAAAACTTTATAAAAAAAGGGATGATGGAATTGTAAAATTCCATAGAATTAGTAAAGAGGTAAAATTAGATAATAAAACTTACAAAACAGAGATATTAATTAGTGAAGATAGAGAAGGAAATAAATTTTATGATTTGATGCAAGATATGGATGAATATAATAAAAAAAGAGGCTTTATCAAAGACCCTACAACCAACATAGGGGGAGATGAAGCCTCTAATAATTCCAAAAGTGGAACTGATAATAATATAGCACAAAATGAAAAAGAAGTCAATATATTTTTTATAAAAGGAGAAGATAATATGAATGAAAAATTATTAAAAAAGATTATAGAAACAATAAGTTCTATAATAGATGATGAAGATGTAAAAGCGAAAGTCAAAGAAGCTTTGCAAAAACTAGGAGAAGCAGACGAAGAAGAAGCAGACGATAAAGACGATGATACTGAGAAGAAAGAAAAGACAGAAGACGAGGAAGAAAAGAAAGAGGAGAAAAAAGAAGAAAAGGAAGAAATAAAAGACGAAGAAAAAGATGACGAGAAAAAAGGATTAGATAGTGCATTGCAAGAGAAAATAAAAAATTTAGAAAAAGAAAATAAAAATTTGAAAAAAGCGATTGATGAGTTACCTAAAAATTTGTTTAGCTTAATTTCACAAAGGGACAAGTTAGCTGTTGAAGTATCAAAGTATATAGGGACATTTGATAGTTCAAATATGAGTCCGAAAGAAGTAGCGATATATGCTTGCAAGAAGTTAGAGTTAAAAGTTGCAGAAGATGAAGCCGAAAGCGTATTGAAAGGATATTTGAAAGCGCAAGAAACAAATAGCAAATTAAGGGTTGTGATAGATACCGATGGTAATAATGTTTCTAGTGAAAATCAAAATCAAGATGAAGCGTTAAAAGAATATTTAGCGTTAAATAATAAGGAGGCAAAATAGATGACATTACAAAAACAAGTAAAAAACAAATTAGGATTTGGAGCAGAAGGGGATTTTTACGACAATAGTCCTCGCAGAGTAGATAATTTTTTAGTATATGGCAAAGAAACCCAAGCCCAAAAAGCTACAGGGTATATAGAGTTTTTAGGAAATGTGACGAATGGTGATACTCTAACTTTAGGTACACAGACATATACATTTAAAACGACATTAAGTTCATCTACTGCAGAGAATGAGGTATTGATAGGAGCGAATGCAACTGCAACAGCTACAAACTTGAAAAATGCGATTATTGGAGGTAGTGGGAGTGGGACGACTTATGGTAGTAATACGCCAGTCAATATAAGTGCGAGTGCGACTGCTACAAATATTACGATAAATCTTGAAGCATTGACAGCCGGAATTGATGGGAATAATATAACACTTGCGACTTCAGTAATAGCAAATATAGTTTTGTCAGGGAATAGTTTGAATGGTGGCGAGAATGTAGGCTATATAAATGGCTCTATAGGTAGAGTCTTTAGCATAAACCCAAATGATAGTAAAAAAGTGGTTTTAGGTAATGAAGCAGGGATTAATATATTTGCCGGAATATTAGTAAATAAAAATGAATATTCAAACTATAATAATTTTAAGCCGACACTAGAATTAAAAGATGCGACAATTGGAGCTATAGCAAAGATGGGTAGGATAATAGTGAGAACAGAGAATGTAATAGGATATGGGTATGTAGGCATATATAGTAAAGAAACAGGACAAATTTCAGGAATAGAAGCTGGAGATAGTGTGCCTAGCGGATATTTGGAAATACCGAATTCTATATTTATAAGTGAAGTTCAAGACGATGGATTAGCAGTATTGCAAATAACGAACTAAAAGCATAGTAGAGAAAAAACTTTATTTAAATTAAACAAAAGAGGCGAAGCCTCAAAGGAGAAAAATAAATGAAATCAAGTAAAATAGTATTAGATTTAAGTCCAAATCAAGTAAAAGCGTATAATGTAAAAAATGCAAAGACAACATTAAATACTTTGAAAAGTTTAGGAATAAGTATGACTGATAAAGCGATAGAAGATATTGATATGTATTTAGGAAAAGAATTAAGAGGTATAGGCTATGCAGGCGATAGTATAACAACACCGAGTATAAGTACGCCATTACAATTTTTACAAGCATTTTTTCCAGAAGTGATAGAAACAGTAACAGCAATTAGGCAAGCAGATAATATAATGGGAAGAACAATAGTAGGGAGCTGGAAGGATGAAGAGGTAATATTGCCGATATTGGAGAAATTAGGTAGACCGAAACCATATACGGACCAATCGAATTTTCCACTAGCCGATATAAATGTGAATTATGAAAAGCGAAGTATATTGAGATTTGAGGAAGGCTTGGAAGTAAATATATTAGAGGAAGAGAGGTCGCAAGCTGGGCACATAAATATATCAAATGAAAAGAGGCAAGCAGTAGCAGAAGGATTGGATATAGAGGCGAATGAAATAGCGTTTTACGGATATAATGATGGGACAAACAATACTTACGGGTTGTTGAATGACCCAAATTTACCTGCCTATGTGACAGTAAATCCCGGAGTAAGCGGGTCAGGACAATGGAAATTAAAGACTGGAGCAGAAATAATGAATGACTTTAAGACAGCATTTTCAGCGCTTAGGAAGCAAAGCGGAGGGAATTTTGACCCATTTACAGATAGTTTTACAATATGTTTGCCGATAGGTTGTATAGATTATTTGCAAGGCGTGATATTGACAGCAGAGATAGGAATGCAGACATTAGAAAACTGGATAAAAGCAAGTTATCCAAATGGTAAAATAATAGCAGTTCCACAATTTGACGAAGCTAATGGAGGAGACAATATATTTTATATAATAGCTGAAAAGATAAAAGGCAAAAAAGTAATTCATAATTTTAGACCGGAGACATTTAGGATATTGGGAATAGAAAAACGAGCAAAAGGGTTTAGCGAGGTATACTCAAATTCAACAGCAGGCGTAATGGTGGCATATCCAATTGGGGTTGTGAGATATACGGGAATTTAAATAACAAGGAGTAAAAAAGTTATGATACAAATATTATCAACATTGTCAAATGACCAAAACTATACGACTTATAAAAAAGGCTTGAATGGGACGTATATTGTAGATAAAGTTATAACAATTAAGGGTAAAGCAAATATTTCTAATAAAAATCTAATCACGCCAAAAGGAGTATTGACTTCTATAAATGATGAGGACTTAGTTTTGTTAGAAAAAAACTCATCTTTTCAAACGCATAAAAGTAATAAATTTATAACAGTATTGCAAAAAAATGAAGGAGAGAATTTGATTGGGAGAGAAATAACTGATAAAGAAATAAAAAATAATGAATTAGAAGGGAAAGACCAATCATCTCCAAATACACCAGACACATATAAAAAGCAAGGTAAAAAAGTTCCAAAAACTAAGCTAAAATAATTTTATTTTTTTATAAAAGAAAGAAGAAAGCGAATAAAAAAATATATATGAAAATGGAAAAGTAAAAGATATGGTTATTAATATAACAACTACAGAATTTAGGCAAGATTTTTTAGAATTTAGCGATATAACAAAATATCCTGAAAGTGTGGTTAATAATTATATAAAAGAAGGATATTTATATATTTCTAATAAAAATAAGGGAATATTAAATAGCGATGCAAGGAAACTATGTATAGAGCTAATGATAGCCCATCTTTTAGTATTAAGAGATAGGTTTAGTGGTAAGAATGGAGATAATAGTTCTAATTTTGTTGGAGGAATTTTGTCTGGTGAAAGTAGCAGTATTGATAAAATAAGTGTATCAAAATCTTATAGTTCTGGGGCTAATTCATCAAATTTTCAATCTTGGTTAAGTCAGACAAGTTATGGACAGAGGTTATTGGTGTTATTATCAACGAGAACGAGTATTGGGATATATAAAGGCGGGTCAATGCATAGGTTATTAAAATGAGCCTAAAAATTAAGATACAACAACAAAATAATGAGGCTTGGGAAAAAATTAAGAATAATTTGCCAGAAGGCAAGCATACATTAGAAGTAGGTTGGTTTGAAAATTCTAAATATGATAAAGCTACTAATATTGCATATGTAGCGAGTATTCAAGAATACGGATATTATAAACACGATACTGCTATTCCACCTCGTCCATTTATGCGACCAGCTGAAAAAAAGAATAGCCAAAACTGGCAGGATATAGTGAGAGAAGGTGCAAAGAAATGTGAAAATATTAGTGATACATTTAAAAAATTAGGGATGATAGTAGTAAATGATATACAAAAAGCTATAATAGATGTCCACACTCCAGCCTTGCAAGAGGCAACTATTCTAAACAGGATGAGAAGAAGAGCAAAAGGCAATGCAACAACAATAAATAAGGAAACTGGAGAGGAGATATTTGATAATGAAAAGAGAAAAAAATATTTGAAATATGCAAAGGGAAAACTTAAAAGAGATAAAATTAAAGGAAATTATAATGGTCTAGCCAAACCACTAATAGATACTGGGAAGATGTTTAAAGAAGTTAGTTATAGGGTTGATGGGAATACGAGTGAGAAATTGGGTGAATAATAAA
>JAIRLV010000180.1 GCA_031259185.1 Elusimicrobiota bacterium
CTAATGTAATGAACCAAATAAAGGACAAAAATATCAAACAAAATATTGTCAGATATTTTGCAAGTCAAGGATTAATTAATGGTGCTGAATGGTATAGTATCATTAATGAAGGAAATGTAAAATTAGTAGGGATAGAAGATAAAAATTTATATTTAGAAAATTTCAATAAATTATGTAAATCTTTATGGTATAAATACGAGTTACAAGAAATTTTAAGTAAATTAGAAGCAGGGTATAAAAGACTCGCAAAATATTTCTATGTAGATGAAATCAATAAACTAGATGCCATAAAAAATAAATATGAAAACGGGAATTTGAGTTTAGGAAAATACATCGAAATATTAAAAACAGAAGCTGCAAAAGAACAAATCAATTTTGAATTAGAATTTGAAAATTTAAACGATGTATTGAGATTGAAATTGGAAGGAGAAAAATTAGAGAAAAACAAAGTTTTAATAGATTTTGAATTAGAGGGAATGTTAGAAAAATTAGCTACAAATTTAGAGAATAATGAAAGAATATCTTTAAAAGAATATAGAGAGAATAATGATATAGAGTATTATACGTATTTAAGCAATTTGTTAAAACAGAAAAACATAAATATTGCTAGAAATTATAGAAATGTAAGCGATTATTTAAATTACTTAGAAGCATTTAAAAGTATTGATGAACTAAAATTATTAGAAGAAATAGAAAACCTGGAAAAATTATTAAGACAAAAAAAACTGGAAAGCCGAGGCGACGCATATAGATTTTTGAATAATTATTATAGCATAACGATGCTAAAAAAATATTTAAATAACGAAGCTAGCAATAAAGATGTAGAAGAATATGAAAGTATAGAAAAAAATTTAAAAGAAATAGAAGATTTTAGCAAAAAATTATTAGTAAAAGATTATTTTGAAAATAAAGATGAATTGATAAAAGACGCAGAATCAAATATGAAAGATTTTTATGCATTAGCAGAAAAAAGAAATGAGATAATGACAAATAACATACTGAACAAAAAATACAGCAAAAGCAAAGTAAGAGCTTTAATATTGGGTGGATATCACAGCGATGGAATAAAAGGCTATCTAAAAGCAAGAGGTATTACGTATGAGGAAATTATTCCAAATTTAGAAGGGATTAAAAATAATAGTGAAAATATATATGAAAAAAGATTATTGGAACAAGCAAAAATATTAGAAAAAATAAAAGAATTAAATTTTGGTAAAAACATAGATGAAATAAATGAAAGAAAAGAAGTTATTGATAAAAGCAAAAAATATATTGAGGAAAATAAAAACAAATTAAATTTGACGAGTATTTTTTCAATTGAAGATGTAAATATGTTTCTACAATATTATACTCCTCTTGATTTTACCCAAACTTCACAAAAAATAGCAAGTTTGTCATCTTTGACTAGGTCTGAAATTAATAATCAGGATTTTTTTGATGTCGTAATGAACGTAGCAATAAATTATGATACAGAATTGGTAGCAGCTATAAGCGATGTAGAATTGGGAAAAGAAATTTTAGGAATATTGGAAAAAGGACAAACAGAAAAACATGAAATAAAAGTTCAAAAAGAATCAGATATATTAGAAGAAGAGAAAGCAATTTTAGAAAAAAAAGCTGATGATATATCATCAGAACAATATGGGCTTATTTCATCTAATATAGATGCTATGCAAAATGCCCAAAATCTACAAAATGCACTTGGACTGCTACCAACACTAGTTGCAGCGACAGCAAAGATAGCGAACCCTTTTTCTATGTCACACTTAAAAGGAAAAGGTGATGATATATCGCCAGAACAACATGAACTCGTTTCATCTAATATAGACGCTATGCAAAATGCCCAAAATCCACAAAATCCACAAAATCCACAAAATCCATTTGTACTGCTACCAACACTATTTTTTGCAGCGATAGCAAATACAGCGAACCTTTTTTCTATGTCACACTTAATGGGTAATATGAAACAATCCGATATTGTTTCTACAGACCTAAATAAAAATTCAAACCCAGTACTAAACTCATTAACAGAAGATGAAGCTAAACCGTTAGTATCAAATAACGGTAACATCTCATCAATACAAATAAGAGTAATAAAGAGTGAGTATGAAAACATTAAAAAATTATCTCGTTTTGATGTAATAGGACAATTAGATAAAAGTAGCAATTTAACTCTATATATTACAGGGGAGATGTTCGCATTTTTTAGTATATTGAAAACTCAAAATTCCATACTATTTAATTTAACAATGAATGCGATTATAAATCATGAGATACTAGAAGAAAATTTAAGACGAACTCAAAAGAATAAAGACAAAGACTATCATGTACTAGCAATTCAGCAAGGAAAAAATGAAGAATATAGAAGTATAATTAGCTTATTAAACATTATATTATTCAATACTACGGATATAGTAAGTAATCTAACTACCATATTTTTAAGTGCAATGGATGTAAAAACAGATATTATTGACGAAACTTCTTTGCATGTTCCTCCTACTGATATTGTTACACCAGAAAAAGCAAAATATAATGCTGTGAAAATAGCAGATAGTTTAATACAAGAAGCTATTAATCTAACATCAAATTTAAACCTCCGTAATTCCTCCAGCTCGCCATCCAGCTCATCCAGCTCTAGTCCATCATCCAGTTTATCCAGCTCCAGCCCATCGTCCAGTTCACCATCCAGTTCATCCAGCTCTAGTCCATCGTCCAGTTCCAGCTCTAGTTTCTATAATTTCAATTTAATTGGAGAAAACGAAATAATTCAAAATATGGAAAATGAAAACTATGGAAATAATATTAGACCTATAACATTTACAGGGAATCATTTTTATTATTTTAATGACGCTGATACCTATATTGTAGGAGATTGTGGATTATATGCAGTAAGGAGACTTTTGAGACATTTAGGTCAATTAGGTATAATACATCAAGATATATGGAGAATAAACAATAGAAATTTAAGGCGAATAATAGGCACTGCTCTTAGACATACTCCTTATTTTCGAGATAGAGTATGGCTTACACAAGAAGCTATTATCATATTATTAAGATATTTAGGTGTACCTCAACAATATATTAATTTTAGATATGTAGGAAATCTAGCGCAAAGTGATAAAAATGTGTTAACTGACCAAGAAATTAAAAAAATAGAAGCTCAATTTACAAGTATGGAAAAATCAAAGGACCAAATAAAAAAAACTATATCTATTGAAATAGACGAAGAACAAGAAAAAATTTTTAATAAATATATAACAATTGCAAGTGAGATTTGGTTAATCCAAAATGATGATATTGATAATTTTAATAAAAACTTTTTAACTGCATTTAGTGAAATAAAGCAAAAAATTATAAATTTTATGGAAAAAAATGAAAATATTTATATATATTTAAATGATAAAAATAGATTTGAAATTGTAAATATAGATAAGCAACAAGAAATATTACGATTTATCCAACCAGCCCAAAAACTACAACAATATATACTTTTGCCAGCGGAAGATATACTTATAAAAAAATCTATCATGGATATAATAAAAAGATCAGAAGCGACTAATGAAATAGAATTAAAAAATGTAAGAAAATTGTTAGAAAAAATAAATAATTTCGAAACCTTACAAAAGTTATTATCTAAAGTTAATTTAAATTTATTGGAAATCTTATTATCAGGCCGTTCAGTAGATGCGGATATTCCTGTTACTCAAGAGGATGATGATGTAACCTCTACATCAGATTTAAATGATCAAAATTTGAAAAATTTGCAAGACTTCTTATATATTCCAAATTTTGCATTAACTCCATTAACTCCATTAACTCCATTAACTCCATCAACTCCATCAACTTCATCAACTTCATCAACTTCATCAACTTCATCAACTTCATCAACTTCATCAACTTCATCAACTTCATCAATTTCATCAATTTCATCGTTACATATAAATGAAAAAGTAAATTCTCCATCTAACAACAAGCTTATAGAGCAATGTTTAATAACTCTCATAAATAATATAGATTCAGAAAATCAAGACGATATATTTAAAATTACTAATTTAATAAATGCTTCATCTTTAAATTTGCAAATTCTACAGTTTAAAAAAAAACCTTTGCTAAAAACTCAAGATAAAAAATGTATAACAACATATTATCTAATTTTATTAGAGACCGAAATAGAAAAACGTATAAATAGCTGGAAACAAAATGAAGTTGATGTTTTTAGAATAAGCCGTATACAATATTTTAAAGAACAAATTTTAAAACAAGCACCTCAAAATAGGATAGGTACGTTTAACCCTGAAACAAATAATTTTACAGGATTTATACCATCAGTTAATATTACGGATACAAATGTTCTAAATAAATACACCATCTCTTTAGAAAATATTAAGAGTGTTGCAGACAATATAAAGGCTGCTAAAGGAATGAATTTAGTTCTTTTTATGATGAATGGAGGAGTAGGATCTTATTTTGGAAGAAAAATGTACATAAGAGCATTAAGAATTTTGTTACGCAAAATAAAAAATATTGAAAAATCAAATCGTTACGATGCAAAGAATAAAAATACTAAAATTATAAGCCTTTGGCAAGATTTTCAAAGCGGAGTATATTTAAAAAAAGAGGCTATCAAAAAATTTTTAGCTTTATATAATACTTTAAATACAAGTGATATCGTTTATGTTGACCAAAGAAAAAACATTTTAGATAAATATATTAGTGATAATCCAGATACTAATATTTTCGCTTACTTTATGTATAAAAGATACCATCGTAATGATAAGCTTAAAAGTGCCAATAAATACAGCTATACCGAATTATACGACTCTATATTGAATAACATCTTTGATAAATTAGGTGGTAAAGGTTCAGATTTGTATTTACCAATTGGAATAGATAATAATAGCGGAGGATATGAATTAGTAGGATATAAAAGTATAGTAGATATAATGCTTCAAAGAGCTATTAGAGACAAAAAAGAGTATTTCAATGATATAGCTATAAAAATGTTAATAGGGCCGGAATCCGAAGATATGTTAGAGAAGTTATATGAGCAAGAGATAAAAGTAGAACAATCTCAAACAGATGGCACAAACAAACTAGTCGGCGTCAAATATAAAAATGCTTTAAAAGCCGAGTCAATAGTGGAAGCTAGATACCCAACAATAAAATATGACCAAAAGAATAATGAGTTTAATTTTGGTGGACAACTGGATAGTACTTCGCACACCAGGGAGCAGGAATTAGCGCCTGGTGGACATGGTACATTGTTAGCACGCAGCATTAGGTATATTTTAGACAAAGGCAATGGCAATAAAGGAAATAGTGTAGATAATATAGATATTTTAGCTAATGAGGAGGAGGTATTAGCAATAACAAATTCGGATGCAGTAAATAGTAGTGCAGGAGCTTCATTGGCGCCTATTTCGGGTTATATGAAAAATAATAACGTCGCGATATCGGTTATAGTGGCAGAAAGAGAACATGTAGATAAAAAAGGAGGTATAATTGGTTTTGTAAGAGGTATAGATGGACAACTCCATCCATATATTTTGGAACTAGCTCAGGCAAAAGCCTCTAACAAAGAAAAATGGTTTCAAAGTGTTGGATTAGTAGATGATGGTAGCATAAAGGATGATAGCGCAAAACAGTATTTTAATACGAATACTGTATTGATTAATGCAAACTTAATGTATAATTTAATTACTAGATTGATAGGAATATTAGGCGAAGATGCGGTAGCGGCATTACAATTA
>JAIRLV010000234.1 GCA_031259185.1 Elusimicrobiota bacterium
CAGAAGAAATTTGGAATGACACTGATGGAAAAGTTGATATACTAGTAGCAGGAGTTGGAACAGGTGGAACGATAACTGGCATAGCAGAAATTATAAAACCCAAAAAATCTAGTTTCAAAGCAATTGCAGTAGAACCTTTTGATTCTCCAGTTTTATCTGGTGGAAATCCTGGACCTCACAAAATACAAGGGATCGGAGCAGGTTTTGTCCCAGCTGTTTTCAATAAAGATGTTGTAGATGAAATTATAAAAGTAAAGAATGAAGACGCAGGAGAAATCGCAAGAAAAGTTGCAAAAGAGGAAGGAATTTTAGCTGGAATTTCAGGAGGAGCAGCTTTGTGGGCTGGGTTGGAATTAGCAAAAAGATCAGAAAATAAAGGCAAGACTATTGTTGTAATTCTTCCAGATACAGGAGAAAGATATTTATCTACTTGGCTTTTTGAAACAATAAATTCTTAAAAATTTTCGAACTATTCATATTTTTTATAAAAATATATTGAGTAATTTTATTAAAAGTAAAAAATTTAAAAATTAAAAAAAAATTAAAAACGGAAATCAGAGTATTCGCATTACTATTGACATTAGCTATATTCATTCAATAAATTTAAAATTTTATTAAAATTATTAAAATGCTTCTACAAAAAAAATTTATTGAAAACTAAAAATTATGAAAAAATAGTTTTTATTGCTTCACATTTAGCATTATATCCTTTAACGTCTATTAGATCACACTAAAAAAGTAAGAATAATAGACATAACAATAATGTTTGCTTGCAGATAAAAATTTTATAAATATTCATTAAGTTTTATCTTTATTTTTAAACTATATATATTTCAAGTTTTTATATTGAAAGCATATAAAACTTGATTTTTTGATAGAAAAATTAAAAGTTTAATGATATATTAAAAAAGAAATGAAAAAAACATTATTGGTTAAAAAGGATTATGAAAATGTTAAAAAAAAAGTTAAATGTGAATAAATTATTGAGGAAAGAAGTTTTAAATTTTGAACCTTATATTCCGGGCAAGCCTATAGATGAATTAAAAAGAGAATTAGGGCTAAAGAATATTTACAAACTAGCTTCCAATGAAAATTCATTTGGGGTATCGCAAAAAGTTATTGCTAATATTCCCAAAATTATAAAAAATTTAAATCGTTACCCGGATAGTAATTGTTATATTTTAAGGAAGGCGTTGTCAAAAAAATTTAATATTCCAGAAAAAAATTTTGTGTTTGGAAATGGTTCAGATGAAATAATAGAACTTTTGGGAAAAACTTTTCTAAATCAAAGTGATGAAATCATCGTTTCAAAACATTCGTTTGTCAGCTATAAAATGTCGGCAGCTGTGATGGGGGCAAAAACAAAAATTGCAAAAATGACAAAAGATTTAGTTGTAGATTTGAATGCAATTTTTGAGCAAATTACAGATAATACAAAACTGATATTTATCGGTAATCCAAATAATCCAACTGGAACTTATATTAAAAGAGATGATTTTATAAAATTTATGGAAAAAATTCCTTCAAATATTTTAGTTTTTATGGACGAAGCTTATTATGAATTTGCAAAAAACAATTCAGATTATCCAGATTCTCTAGAATTACAAAAAAAATATCAAAATATTTTGGTTTCCAGAACTTTTTCAAAATTATTTGCATTAGCTGGACTTAGATTAGGCTACATGATTGCCACAGAAAATGTAATAAAGGCGGTTAATAAAATTCGCCTTCCTTTTAACGTAAATATTATTGCGCAAAATATTGCGATAGAAGCTTTAAAGGATGAGGAACATATAAAAAAAACTTTGGCAATGGTTGAATATGGTAAAAAATTTTTGTATTCAGAGTTTGAAAAATTAGGAATAAAATATTTTAAAACAGCTGGGAATTTTATTTTGTTTGACGCAGGCAAAAAAGGAGGAAAAAGAATATTCTTAGAGCTTTTAAATAAAGGAATAATCATAAGAGCTGTTGACGAATATGATTTGAAAAAATACGCAAGGGTTAGTGTTGGGACTAAAACAGAAAATGAAAATTTTATAAAAGCTTTAACCCATCTTTATGAATAAATTTTTAAAAATTTAAAAAAAATTTTTATTTTTAGACAAAAAGTGTAATAATTAATTTTTTTTTGGTTTTAAAAAACTGTTTTTTGATACAAAAAATAAGCATATTCCTATAAAAAACAAAAAAATGGAAATAATTTGGCTAGTTGACAAATATAAAAAATCTCCTCTTGGATCATTTCTAAGAAATTCTATAAAAAATCTTATAGTTGAGTATAAAATTAAATATAGAGATAGAATTTGCCCTTTGAAACTTTGTTTTTTTAGAAAATATAATAATACAAAAAACAAAATTAAATTTGAAAACGCTTCATAAAGTTGAGTTGGATGAATTTTTATATTTAAAGGTGCGAGAGAATTAGTATTTTTGAAAATTACGCCGAAATGCGAATTAGTAGGTTTTCCATAACAACATCCTGCAAAAAAGCAACCAATTCTACCAAAAAAGTGTCCTAATGCCAGATATGGAGCCAAAAGATCAGCTAACCTTAGAAAAGAGATTTTTTTATATATTTTGGTGAAAAAAATCAAAAATAAAAATGCAAAAATAAATGCTCCAAAAAATACAAGTCCACCTTGCCAAATTTTAGGAATTTCCAATAAATTTTTTGAATAATAGCTCCAATTCAAAATAATATAAAAAAATCTGCCGCCAATTATTCCAGCGATAAAAAGCCATAACATCAAATTATCTATAATTCTAGAATCATAATTGTAAGTTTTTGTAGCTTTTTTGACGAATAGAAATCCTGATAATACAAAACCAATTGCGATCATCAATCCATACGTATGTATTTTAAAAAAGCCTAAATTTAATAAAACAGGATACATTTTGCCTCTAATTGTTCTTGTAATTTTTTAAAGTAAAAATATAAATAAACTTTTTATTTTATTGGTAATTTTAGAAAATTTTCTAATAGTTTTATTCCATTATTTTGGCTTTTTTCTGGATGAAATTGAACTCCAAAAATATTTTTATTATAATTAATACCAGATAAAAATGTTTTATTTTCATATTCTGTCGTAAATTTTTTTATATCTATGTTTTTATTTTCAAAATTTTCATCTAATTCAACAAAATATGAATGAACAAAATAAAAATATGAATCATTTTCTATTCCATCAAAAATAGATGTTTCAAATTTTTCAGATTTTTCAAAATATTTATTTTCAAAATGGACTTTATTCCAACCAATATGCGGGACTTTCATTTTTAATTCATCAAATTTTTTTACTTCACCTTTTATAATGCCTAATCCATCGAATTCGCCTAATTCATAGCTTTTTTCAAAAAGCAATTGAAAACCTAAGCAAATTCCAAGAAATAATTTTTTTTCCTGACAAACAGAAATTTTTATAAAATCAATCAAGTCTAGTTTCTCTAAATTTTTCATTGCTTCGCCAAAAGCGCCAACTCCTGGTAAAATAATTGCTTTTGATTTTCCCAAAATTTTTTTGTCATTTGTTATGATAATTTGTTCATCTATATTTTGATTAAAAACAGCTAGTTCAAAAGCTTTTTGCACGCTGTTTAAATTTCCCATTCCATAATCAATAATGCTAATCATTTAGATAATTCCTTTTGTAGAAGGCAAATCATTTTCATATTTTTTGTTGATAATAACAGCTTTTTTTAGAGCTTGTCCAAAAGCTTTGAAAGTTGCTTCCAAATTATGATGAAGATTTTCGCCATATTTCAAGTTGAAATGTAAAGTCAATCCGCAATTGTAAGACAATGAATAAAAAAAATGTTTATATAATTCGTATTTTTCTTTTTCTTTTGAAAATTCTTGTATTTTTTTTAGTATTTTAACAGAAATATTGTTTTCACAATTTAAATATTGTTTATAAATATCCATATTATAGACTAAAAAAGGTCTGCCAGAAATGTCTAACGAACATTCAACCAGCGTTTCATCCATTGGTAATGATGAAAAGCCAAATCTTTCAATCCCTTTTTTATCAACTAAACATTTATCAATTGCCTGCCCAATTGTAATCCCTATATCTTCAATTAGATGATGTTCGTCAATATGCGTATCGCCACTTGCAGATAGTATTATATCAAATTTCCCATGTTTTGAGATATGCGATAACATATGATCCAAAAAAGGAATCGTTGTAGATATTTTTGAGTTCCCAATTCCATCTAAATCTAATTTTATAAATATATTAGTTTCATTAGTTTTTCTATTTATTTCACAACACCTGTACATAAATAGTTCCCTTTTTATAAATCTAAAATACTATACAAAAAACAAAAATTAAAAAAAGTTAAAAAAATAAAAAATTTTTTTTATTACAAAATATTTCCAAAATGAAAAAGTAATAAATTATAAAAAATAATTTAACATTAATAAAAGAATAAAAATATCATATTTTTTAAATACAAAGATATAAAAAATATTTTTAATACAATTTTTTAATTATATTGTCTATAATTTTAATTAAAAAATTACTTTATTCAAAGAATATTCAATAATTCCTTCTGCTCCAACTTTTTTTAGATGAGGTATTAATTTTTTTAATTCTTTTTCATCAATTATAACTTCTATTGCAACCCAAGCTTCGTCTTGAAGCGGAGAAATAGTAGGTTTCCTTAATCCTTTTAATAATTCGGTAACTTTATTTAAATTATTTTTATGTATATTTAATTTTAGCCCGACTAGGCTTTCAGCTGCCAAAGCACCTTTTAAAAGTAACATCAAATTTTCAATTTTTTCTATTTTCCATTGATCTTTCAAAGAATCTTCATTAGCAATAAATCTAGTAGTAGATTGTAGTAATTCATCAATAATTTTTAATTTATTAGCTTTAAGCGAATTTCCTGTTTCTGTCAATTCAACAATGCCATCTACAAGGCTTGGAGTTTTTGCTTCTGTCGCTCCCCAAGAGAACTCAACATTAACATTAACATTTTTTTCTTTGAAATATTTTGTAGTGAAATTCACGAGTTCAGTAGCAATCCTTTTTCCATCCAAATCTTGAATTTTTTTTATACTTGAATTTTCAGGAACTGCTAAAACCCACCGAACCGGTCTAAAACCATTTTTTGCATACACAAGCTCACCAATTTCTATCACTTTGGCTCCACTTTCGCATATCCAATCATAACCAGTTAGCCCCGCGTCAAAAACACCTTGTTCTACGTATTTTGCCATTTCCTGACTACGGACTAACATTATTTCTAATTCTTCATCGTCACAATATGGAAAGTATGAACGGCTACTAGAGACAATCCTTATCCCAGCTTTTTTAAAAAGTTCTATTGTAGATTCTTGCAAGCTTCCTTTTGGTAATCCTAATTTCAACTTTTTTGTTTTTGAGATATTATTTTTTTTAATTTCATTCACTCATAAAATCCTTAATATTAAATTTAAAAATCTTTAAAATATTATACAAAGTTTATTGCAAAAAACAAATTTTTATTTAAAAATTTTTTAAATAAAAATATTAATTAAAAAAATTTGATTTTTATATTTTTATAAGTTACAATATAAAAAATATACAATTTTTTATAATTTAAACATATAAAAATGAATGATAAAGATATTAATTTAAATAATATTTTAATATATGGATTAGGATTAATTGGCGGAAGTATTGCGAAAAAATTAAGAGAAAAGTCTTTTAACCCTCAAAAAAATGGGACTTTAAAAATTTTTGCACTCACGCATAGAATAGCTACTGCAAACAAAGCGATTGAATTGAATATAGTAGATGACGCTAGTGATGATTTAAAGAAAATTTTGACTAAGTATAAACCGAATTTTATAATTTTGTGTGTTCCCCCAAGTAAAAATTTTGAAATCTTATCAAAAATTTATCCTTTTTTAGATAACAAACAAGCTGTTTTAATAACAGATGTAAGCAGTGTAAAAGGAAAAGATTATTCAAAAATAAAAAAATTTCTTATAGCAAAAAATCAAGAAACTGGTAAAAAAATTGAATATATTGGTTCTCATCCAATGGCTGGGATAGAAAAAAAAGGATTAGAAAACAGCACGAAAGATATACTGGATAATGCTAGAGTTTTAATCACTCCTTTCGAAAACTATGAAAATACTGAATTTTTAGGAAAACTGGTAGATTTTTGGAAGTTTTTAGATACAACACCAAAAATAATTTCCGTTAAAAATCACGATATTTTAACTGGATTTACCAGCCATTTTTCACATTTGGTTGCAGCTATGCAAACTAATTTGGTTTTTGAAGAAGCAAAAAAAAAGCCTGATATAATATCTGCAATTAGCAGTTCTCTTGAAAGTATAACTAGAATTTCTAACTCTGATCCTATACTTTGGACTGAAATAATAAAAATGAATAATGAAAATTTACTAAACATTTTACAAAAATATAAAAAACACGTCCAAAAATTAGAGCAAATTTTATACAAAAATGACTTGAAAGAAATATTGAATTTTTTTAATAAAACTAAAGAACATAAAGAAGAATTGGATTTTTTAGTTACCAAAGATAAAAAATAATTAATATTATTATAATTCCAGTAAAAATCAAAACTTTTTTGGATCAAAAATAATAATATTTAAAAATCTATAAAAATAAAAAAATTATTTATATAAAAGAAAATTTTTGATTATGAGAAGAAAAAAAATTTATTTTTATAATACGATTATTGGCGAATTAGGTATCGCAGAACAAAATGAAAGAATAACAAATATCTATTTTCAAAATAATTTAAATAGAAAAAATTTTTTAACTCAAAATAATTTGAAATTAAATGAAACAGATATAATTAGAAAAGCTATTAGTGAAATTTATGATTATTTTGACGGCAAGTTGTCGCAATTTAGTGTAAAAATAGAACCTAATGGTACAGAATTTATGAAAAAAGTTTGGAATAAACTTATGGAAATTCCTTATGGAGAAACTAGAAGTTATAAAGATATTGCAACTATGATTGGAAATGAGAAAGCAGCAAGAGCTGTAGGTTTAGCAAACAATAAAAATCCGATTCCAATAATTATTCCTTGTCATAGAGTTATTGGAACAAATAAAAAATTAATTGGATATGCGGGCGGATTGGATATAAAAAGAAAACTTTTGACTTTAGAAAATAATTTTAAAAGTTTCTTTTCTTTTATTGAAAATAAAAATAGGATAAAATAAATATTATGTTAAATATAGGATGCCATTTATCGACTTCAAAAGGTTTTGAAAATATGGGAAAAGAAGCTTTGTCGCTAAATGCAAATACTTTTCAATACTTTTCTAGAAATCCTAGAGGCAGTCAAGTAAAAGATATATCGCTAAAAGATATAAATGCGCTTTTAAAAATAATGAAAGACAATAATTTTGCGAAATTATTGGCGCATGCGCCTTATACTTTGAATCCAGCTTCAATAGACTCAAAAATAAAAGATTTTACTAAAATGGCAATGAGCGAAGATTTAGAAAATATGGAATATTTACCTAACAATTTGTATGTATTTCACCCCGGAAATCACGTTGGAATTGGTATTGAAATAGGGAAAAAAATGATAATTGAAATTTTGAATGATATATTAAAACCAAATCAAACGACAATAGTTTTATTAGAAACAATGGCTGGAAAAGGAACTGAACTTTGTTCTACATTTGAAGGAATTAGAGATATTATTGACAAAGTAAAATTATCAAAAAAATTGGGAGTTTGTATGGATACGTGTCATATATATAGCGCAGGTTATGATATAGTAAACGGTTTAGATGGAGTTTTAGAAAAATTTGATAAAATTATAGGATTAGAAAAATTGCAAGCTATTCATTTGAATGACAGTATGTTACCTTTTTCTTGCCATAAAGATAGACATGAAAAAATTGGAAAAGGAACAATAGGACTCGATGCAATAATACGGTTTATTAATCATCCAAAATTAAAATACTTACCGTTTTTTTTAGAAACTCCTAATGAATTGAAAGGATATAAAGAAGAAATTTTGATATTAAAAAAAGCATATA
>JAIRLV010000281.1 GCA_031259185.1 Elusimicrobiota bacterium
AACGGAAACCCAATAAAAGGGAAGCCTGGAGCCAAGCCAGGTCACAAAGCCTCTCATCGCAAGAAGACTGAGTCCAAAAAGACGAAGCCTGATGCTGATACGGCGGCCATCGAAATAGCTGGCAAAGAAATACCCACGGAAGAGATAGTAATCCAGCCAGATTCTACGTTTTGCTGCGGTAAAGAAATGGTTAAATTTCCTGCCTATGATAACTGCAAAGAGCAGATCGAGGTGGTTGAAAACCCTTTCATCCGTAGACTTTACACGTTGAAAGCCGTTAAATGTGAAAAATGCGGTACAATCCATCGTGGCTCAGAGCCAGAAACGCTGGGTACCGGACTTCTTGGTCCAAGATTAATAGCTTTGCTGGCCTTTCTCAAAGGCGTTGGACACATGAGTTTCTCTGGTCTCGAGCGGTTTCTTGCCATTAATGGTTTGAAAGTTTGCTCTGGGTTCATCTCCAAGTGCCTCGACATGTGCTCTTCTGCCTTGGAAAGGCCTTACAATCTTCAAGGCGGCTCTTTCAAACGAAAAATTACTCAACATCAATGAGACTTGCCATCGTGAAAATGGGAAGCGGGGCTGGATGGCAAATCTCACCAAATACCATACCATTTTTGAGAGCAATAAGTTTAAAATTTCTCACCAAAAGTGAGCCGCTTTAAAGCCCCACAGGTAAAGGGTTTCCTGAGCCACTCCCTACTGCTGCCCTTTATTTTTAGGTGTTTCAAAGTTTCCAGATGTAAAAATTTGAAAAAAATAAGGTTTGAAATTTTTGCATCTAAATTCTGTAAAGGCATTACTGAAGTAGATGATTATGCAGACAAAACTTATACTTGGCTTTTTTTAAAACGCAAAAACATCGTTAAGGCACAAAACAGTAAAATTTCTTGTTTATTATCAAGACTTTATTTTTACCGATTTGGACAAACAATTTTTATCTATCCTACAATATTATTTGTATAATAATATTGTAGAATTAATTATTTATTATTGATTTTTCTTTGAGGATTTTAAAGGTAGGATTAGTGGAGAGTATTTTAAATCATAAAAGTATAATTTAAATTTATAACAATTTTCTAGCTGCTTTTACTGTCCTAATCGCATAATCTTCTATATGATTTTTTTTGCGATTGCTTAAATCTGGTGAATTATTAATTAAAGATTCAACTATATCTAGTTCATTATATCCTTCTTTTAACATTCTAGATACTACAGCAAAGTCTCCAAGGCTGTAGTCTAACCCTTGTTTTTTATTATGGTTTAGCCATTGATCAAAATATAAATTATATATATATCCAGGTAATAGTTTTGTCTTAGTTTTATTTAAGCTTACATTTTTTAAATATAACTGTTTATCATAAATTAATTCTTCTTCTTTGCTCTTAGCAATAGCCCAAGCTCTAATTTCATTACTTTTGTCAGCATGACAACCAGTAAAACTCCAGCACCGAACGAATGGATACCCTTTGTTAGATAAGTATTTCCGTTTTCTGTTGGTGAAGCCTGCAAGTCTGCCCATATGGTTTGCTGACGCACATGCCAAATCACCTCCAAACTCCTTGGCCAAAGTAACGGCCACGATTTTTCTGTGGACTTTTGCCATTGGCTCCAATCCTAACGAGACCCAGATTTGATAATTTTTTGGACTTGTTTCAATAACACATGCCGGGTTAACACCGCGTTCGGTCATTAGACGAATTTGAGTGATGTCTAGATCGTCGACTAAAATTAACGCTCTATCTATGTCTTCAGACTGACCAATAAAAATATCTTTATCGTTTATATTTTCATATTTTAGTCTTGGTATTAAGTTTATAATATCATCCAATATTATATTAGTTATATAATGAGTCATGTTTTTTGTAGATCTTGCATAAATACCAATTCTATATTTTTCACAATTCATCGCCTGTAACTGATTTTTTATAATTTGAATTGTATAATTATTCATAATATTAATTATTACAAGGAATTAGATCTTCTATATTTAATTGTTGTCTACTCAGAGCATGAGTTAAACGATAACTTTTTGGTCCGTTCATATTTAAAATTCTAGAATGATTAATTACTCGATCGATTAAAGCTGCTAGTAGTTTATCATTGCTTATAAAATTCTTCCATTTTGAAAATTCACTATTAGTAGTTATAAACGTACTTTTTTGTTCATTTCTAGAGCTAATTATTCTAAATAATAGAGCAGCTTCCTCTGGTCCATACGAATTAAATCCAAGTTCATCAACAATGAGAAGATCAACTTTTTTCATTTTATTAGTTAAGGCAGTCAAATTTTTTGCTGCCTTGGCTTCTACCATCTCCGTGAGAAACATATCTGTCTGTTTGAAGAGTACTGTGTAGCCCTTCATAATGGCCTCAACCCCGACAGCGACAGCCAAATGTGTCTTGCCGAGGCCTGGTGGGCCTATGGCGACCACGCCTTGATGTTTGTCGATAAAGTCGCAGGAAAAGGCCCATGAAAGATCGGCTAAAGTAAGATCCGTAAATATGCCTTCCTCATATTCGAAAGTATCTTTAGTTTTCAAAAATGGGAAACCAGCTGCCTTGAGCAATCTGGTGTTTCTATTGTAACTTTTTCTTTCGACTTCGGCTTCAAGTAATCTAATAAGGTTAGGTTCAAAAGGGTCATCATGGTTAATAATAGAGTTGAATGCTTTGAAAGATTGTAGTTTGAGTTTATTCGCTAGGGATATGAGCACATCGGAAGGTTGATTATTTGTTCTTGTCAGCATAAATTTATCCTTTCTAAATAAAAAATTTTATAAAAAAATCATATTGTATGAATTTTTACTGTATGATTAGCTAAATAAATTATTGACCTTTATCTTCATGCTCTTTATGTTCAGGTTTTTTATCTTCCGGCTCTTTATATAACTTTCCAGGTATGAGAGAATCATAATCTTCCATTGAATATTTCTCAACAATTATTTCATCATTAGTATTATCTTTATTCGGATCATCATTTGTATTATAAACTAAAGAGCGGGATCTTATATAATTCATGACGGCATTATAAGTAGGTTTATCAGATTGATTTACAAATCTTAAAGCTTCAATAACAATTTCTTTACCAATGTCTCTAGCTAATAATAATAGCTGAACTAATTGTTCTAATTTATCTTTTTCTTGGCATTTATTTCTAAAAGTTTCAAAATCCAGATCAACTATACCATGTTTTGTTGGTTTTGCATGATTTATAGCTCTACTTTTTTCAACTAAAATATCTAAATAATGGTCAAGAATATAAATTTCTTTTTGGGGATACAAAGATCTAGTATGAGTAGTTACTATCTTTCCTTTATACCAACAAAAAATTTCATATGGAGTAATTTCTAAAGTTAATTTTTTATAAATGTATTTATAAGGCACTGAATATCTACATGTATTAAAATGAAATAATAATGACTTATCGACAGTACCAAATCTTTGATCATAAGCTTGAAATTCTTTGGCAGGTAAAGGAAATAAACTTTTAGATTCAACTTCATACATTTCTTTAATAGAGCTATCTTTAAATCTTTTTTTCCACGTATTATTATAATCATCAATCTTTAAAAGTGTAGAATTTTGTACATCTTTTAAAGAGTCTCCTTGTGGTATTGGAGTAAAAGCTATTTTTCTTGAATGTTGACATAAATTCTCTACAAGTCCTTTTTCGTTCCCACTGTTGTAATTCATAAATTTAGGTTCAAAACCATAATGAGCTTGTAGTAATAAATATCTTTTATTGATCTTAGCATCTTTTCCTGTACCTTTATCAACTATAGTTGTACAATTATCATAAAAAATTAACTTTGGCACGCCTTTAAAATAATCGAAAGCAGCTACATGTGCATAAAATAAAGATTCTCGCGTCTCATCAGGCATAACCATTGTAAATATTTTTCCGCTATAACCTAAAACAGCACAAAATAAACTAACTTTTATTCTTTCATCTTTAATATCTACATATATATCGCACCAATCAACTTGCATTACCTCTCCTGGTTCAAACTCTAGAGGTATATATGCTTCCTTGTCAAAAATATTCATTTCATTTATATATCTACATACAGTAGGGTAACTTATTTTGATTCTTTGTGATATTTCATTATATATCATCTTTCTAGTTAATTTTTGTTTGCCTTGTACCGAATCTTTGTTTTTATCCTTAAAATTAGATATTAATTGTTGAACATAGGTTTTTTTTTCTTCGTATAATTTTTCTTCTTCACTTGAATTTAAGCTGTATTCTGGTATAGCCGAACCTTTCCAATACTTTTTTACAGTGCTTCGCGCCAAACCATGCAACTTCGCCGTCCTCCGCTGAGATAAGCCTTTTAGTTCGGCTTGTCGTATTAATTTATACTGCTCGTCTGTAATCATTTGAATTACCTCTGTTTCCCCAGGGAAACTGAATCAATTTTTGAAATTTTGAGACATTCCAAGCTAGCGCTCTTCCACCCATAATGCGCTTTACAAAAAGCTCTAACTCCCAACATTGCTTGTTTTCCTTGTCTAAATTTTTTTTTAGACTTTGATTTTAAAAAGTGGATGAAATAAAAATTTTTTTGATACATGTCACCATTTACAACACTCGATTGGAGTCAGCAAGCTCAAACCTGCGCCACAACTCATTTCGAGCCTCTTCATTTTTTACTTGACTTTTACTTTAAAATGTGAACTCAAAAGATATTTATTTTGTACACCTCACCATCCCTGTTTTTACAACACTCGAGTGGAGTCAATAAGCTAAAAATTCCGTCACAGCTTGTTTCGATGCTCTTCATTTTTCTATTGACTTTCTTTTTTAAATGTGCTCAATCCAACAATAGTTTTTTTTGTACACCTCACCATCCTTGTTTTTACAAAACTCGAGTGGAGTCAATAAGCTAAAAATTGCGCCACAGCTTGTTTCGATGGTCTTCATTTTTCTCTTGACTTTATTATTTAAATGTGCTTTCAACAATGTTTTTTTGCTTCATCTCTCAAGGTCAGCGTTTACAGCAATCCCGTGGAATCAGTAAAGTCAAACCTGCGCCACACCTTGTTTCGATGGTCTTCATTTTTCTCTTGACTTTCTTATTAAAATATGCTTTCAAAAATGTTTTTTTGTTACATCTCTAAAGTTCAGCGTTTACAACAATCCAGTAGAGTCAGTATGGTCAATCCTCCGCCACAGCTTATTTTTATTACCTTCATTTTATACTTGACTTTATTGTAACAATGTGCTTAAAAAAAAGTTTTTTAGCTACATCTCTCAAGACCAGAGTTTACAGTAATCCAACGAAGTCAGTAAGCTTAAACCTAAGCCACAGCTTGTTTTGATTTCCTTCATTTTTTTACTTGACTTTTGTATTCAAATATGATTTCAAAACAGGACCATTTAGATAAGTCGCTGTATTTATAAGGTTTATCTCTTTCGCTCCTTTCAGTCTTTTCTTGCTCCCTGGCGATGACTTTGAAAAGCGTTGGGCGCCTCTATTGAGCCATCTATAAGCCGCTAGAACAAGATGGTATGGCATTTTGAGGATTGATGTTGACCAGGAAGATCAACAATTTTTTACCGCAGCAGCTCTTACACTTATGTCTCAAGACACCTGACTCTCATAAGGTATTGGATACATGCCTCTTCAGATCCCAGCAGCTTGGCCAACTCATTAAGGTTTTGGGAGTACTCTGGCATCAGCTATGTATTAAAAAATTAAGTCAGTCAAAAAGAAAATACTTGTCATGTAAATATCCTGGTCGGAAAAATCGAACGAATATTCATCATTTAAACAGCAAGGTTTACTTATTAATAATTATCGATAATTTTTTTATTAATTTATCGGAAAGATTGTAAAAATTTGTATTTTGTTCTTTAAATGTCAATAAATAATCTTCATGATATTTATCAACCATTGATGATAAGTCTTTAATGATTTCTATTCCATCAATAAGAGTTTTTTCAAAATTATCATATTTATTATGCTGATTAGTTTTATTAGTTTTAATATTATCTATAAATTTAACATTCATTGGCGAATCTAATATTTTCATCTTCAAGTCTACTTTTGAATTCGGGTCATTATAAAGTTTAACAAGCTTGGCAACTAAATTTTTCGACATTTTATAATTTAGCACTTGCGAAGCGAATTTAATCTGTACTTTTTGATCTAGTTTAGCTAATTCTTCAGCGGTACGTGAACATAGCGAACCATTTTCTACCAATTGCTTCACATCTTCCGTGAGATTTTTTTTTAAAGAAAGTCGTTTGCTTATCCATGATTTTGATTTACCAAGTTTATTTGCTAAATGAGTTTGAGTAAAATTGTGTTCATCACAAAGTTGTTCAATAATAGCACCTTGTGAAATAGCATCAATATTATCGGCCATTAATGATAAATTTAATGCTAATAATAATTGATTTATCTTGTCAATATCATTATAAATAACAGATATTAGATCTTTAATTCCTAATTGTTCGGCTGCTTTAATAGTATTTTGTCCTTTAATTAATCTTAAGATGCCTTTATTGTCTGTATTTGCTACTAAAATTGGACTTACATTTCCATAAGAGTCTAATAATTTTTTATGTTTATTAACAGTTTTATCAGATGAGCTAAGTAAATAAGAAGGATCTTTTTCGATCTGATTAAGATTTATTGTTGATATTTCAACTTTTTTTTTGCTCATGACTAATTTCTTTCTTCATGGCTCATGGAACTTCAATTTTTGATATGCCTCAACTCTCTTAAACAAGCGGCCAATGGGCATGTCGCCTAAATTAAACAGCTAGTCACTATCTCTCTTATGGACAAACCTTGATCGAGGAACAAACCAATCACCTAAACCTGAAGCCGTAAAATCGCAACCTTAATCGTCCCTAAACCAAAAAGCGGTTGCTTTTAACAGCTGTTCGACCTCCCACCCCTAACGAGGGCCGGTTCATTGTCGTACCTGGAGCGTACCGCCGAATTCTGGTGCAGCGCCATATGAAAAAAAATAAATTCCTACGCTTTCTTACACGCTAGATAATAATGATCTTTTTCGATCTGATTAGATTTATTGTTGTTATTTCAACTTTTTTTTGCTCATGACTAATTTCTTTCTTCATGGCTCATGGAACTTCAATTTTTGATACGCCTCAACTTTCTTAAACAAGCGGCCAATGGGCAGGTCGCCTAAATTAAACAGCTAGTCACTATCTCGTTCATGGACAAACCTTTAGCGAGGCTCAAACCAATCACCTAAAATTGGAGCCTTAAAATCGCATCCTAAATCGTCCCTAAACCAAAAAGCGGTTGCTTTTAACAGCCATTCGACCTCCCACCCCTAACGAGAGCCAGTTCATTGTCGATTCATGGAGCGCATCTCATTACCTTGGAACAAAGCCATCTCAAAGAATTAATTCTTATGCTTTCGGACGCGACAGTTATTTCATTAATAAATGTTTCATTAATATTATAAAGCAGTTTATCAATATTGACTTTATAAATCATAATGCAAAAGATAACGATATTATATTTAAATTTTGCCTTTAGTTTCATTTGTTGACATAAGGAACAGGTTCTTTCATCATTAAAATCGACTATTTTATTTATATCATCATTTAATTTTTTATTGTTTACATTATTAGTTTTAATTATATTATTTTTAAAATAGCGTGATATATTTGTATGGGAAAAAGATTTTAGTTTATATTTTTCTCTAATAATTTCAGCTACATTTCTTTGAGATTTTTCTTTAGATTCGGTATATATTTTAACTGCTTCTTCATAAATTTGTATAGGCAAAGGTCTTTTAGGGTCTAAAAATTTTAGACTTAATATTATCTGTTCATTATTTAAAGATATTTTAGGATAATAAAATTCATAATTTGTATCATAAAAATTATATGTTTTATTTTTATAATTTAATAATTTATCCTCATCACCTATAATTATAGTTGGCATTAATAATAAATATTGATCTAAATATAAAATCTTATAAGAAACTACTTGATACTTATTTTCTCCAAAATATATGAAATACTTTTCTAGTTTTGAGTCTAATTTTTCAGGTGAAATTTCATACGGTATTAGGATTGATGGTATGATATTATTGTTGATGTATGAAATAGGAAGATTAAAAGTATATTTTTCTTTATTTATTGTTATAGATAATAAAATATCTCTCGTTAAATACTTTGTAATCTTTAAATGGTTGTTTATTAGGTTTTTAAAGGTTTCGGATATACCATCAAAGATTTCTGAAAGTTCTAGGAACGAGGGAAAATCGGTAGGAATAAAGCAGGAACCAATGAAGATTTTTAAATTGGGATTGGCCGTGTCGTTAAGCGGGGAGCTGAAGTGAGTTCCGTTAAAGAAAACGAAGCCAAGTAATTGAAGAAGAAAAGGTTTGTCGGAGGGATTGAAATTACATGTACAGGGTGGTATAGTTTTCATGTGTGGTGTTTTTGCCTTTCTCTATTGTTTCTTCTCGACAAAAAAATAATAGCATATAAAGGTCAAAAACACCACGCTTAATTTAAAAAACTAAAAATCCCTCCATGTTTCGCTCCCTTCGGGCCACCACAAAAAAATCTCCTCAAGCTTGATCAATCGCAAAAACCCTATCTAGTCAGAAAACCCCGAATTTAATGACTTCTTATCAAAGTTTTATTTTGAGGGATCTGGCTAAAACGGACTTTTTGCGGTTTGAGCAAGGTTGCATTAATCTACATAAATTTTTATAGCTTATTATATACACTTTAAAATGATAAGTAATATTTTTTCTATTTTTTTTATTGTGTTTATTAAGGTTTTTTCTTAATCTTTTAATAATTATGGTATACGACTAACATACCAACTATGAAATTTTTATTTGTTTATAATAAACAGTTTAAAATAAATTTCTTAAAATAAGTTATTATTATCTAAAATACCTGCTTAAATTTTTATAAATTCTTCTTAGGGTAAGCTGGAAAAGTGGCTGCTAACGCTTACCGAATTTGGGGTGGTATACTTTTTTAGGAATTTTAGAAATAGGAGGAGGGTGGTACGCTTTTTTTGAAAATTTGAGAATTACGGGGAAACTCTAAAAAGGTGGCTCATTTTTGGCTGAGAATACAGGGCCAAAATGGTATGGTTTTTCGTGCGAATCGCCATGAAAGTCTATTCGGTTCCTATACCGAACGGAGGACATTGCTTGATTATACTAAACGGGCGGTAGATTTCTCTGTTGCGGTTGGGTGCGAGAACGTGGTTTTCGGTTGTCCTAAAAATCGCAATATTCCGAACGATATTAATAATGCCTTGGATATTGCATCAAATTTCTTCTCTCAGATCGCTGCGTACGCCGTAAAGAACCGAATAGTCATAGCCCTCGAACCTAATCCGACTGTCT
>JAIRLV010000286.1 GCA_031259185.1 Elusimicrobiota bacterium
AATTTGTGGATATTGCCGGTCTTGTAAAAGGCGCTAGTAAGGGAGAAGGGCTTGGAAATAAATTTTTATCAAATATTAGCGAAGTATCGGCTATAGCGCATGTTGTGAGAATATTTGAGGACAAAAATATTATTCATGTTTCTGGAAAAATTGACCCTATAGATGATATAAAGACTATAAATCTTGAATTAATTTTGGCAGATTTAGAAATAGCGGAAAAAGCTTATTCAAATTTAGAAAAAAAAGCCAAACATTTAAATGAGCCAACTTCAAAACAAAAAATAACAATTTTAGATAAAATCATAAAATATTTGCAAGAAGAAAAAAATATAAGATCGCTGAATTTTGATAAAGAAGAAGAATTTTTGATAAAAGAATATAATTTTTTGACACAAAAAAAAGTCATTTATATTGCTAATATTAACGAAACAATGGTTGCCAAAAAAGATGAAAAGCTTGAAAAAGTAAAAGATTTTGTTAGACATAATAATGATGAAGTAGTTGTTATTTGTTCGAAACTTGAAGAAGAAATTTCAAAATTGGATAAAAATGAAAAAATGTTTTTTTTAAAAGAACTTGGGATTGAGAAGTCTGGATTAGACATAATTTCAAAAAAATGTTTTGACATTTTAGAGTTACAAACATTTATAACCACTGGTGAAAAAGAAACTAGAAGTTGGACCATCAATAAAGGCGATACAGCTCAAAAGGCTGCTGGTGTCATCCACACTGATTTTGAAAGAGGATTTATTAGAGCAAACACTATCAGCTATGATGATTTTGTAAAATATAATGGTTTGAAAAAAGCAAAGGAAGAGGGATTAGTTAGACAAGAAGGAAAAGATTATATAATGCAAGATGGAGATATTGTAGAGTTTTTATTTAATGTATGACGAGATAGAGCATTATAAATATATGAGAATTAAATGAATTATAAAAAATTCATGCTCCAATTATAATTTATATGATAGAAGTGGGATATGAAAATATGAAGAAAGTTTTTAAAATATTTTTTATAACAATACTGATTTTTACAAGTATAAACATTTTTATTTTTGCATATGAAACAACAAAAACCACCCAAATTTCTGCTAATCCATCAAAATATAATAATAAACAAGTATTAGTATATATAAAATTTGACAGATTGACATATGAAGATACTTCGAAGGGAGTTGGATATTTTGAAGAATTAAATATAAAAGGCATAGAATATCAATATAAACTTTCTGATACAGAATTAGTGAAAAATCTAAAAACTATAAAAAATAGAGATATGATTACGGTAAAAGGGAAAGTTGTTGTAAATGGTTTTTCTCCAATTATTCAACTTGATAGTTTTGAAAAAGGTTGGGTAGATACAACACTTTTGCCACCTACGCCTGATACAATTACTATTACATGTCCACATTGTGGCTATGTTTTCAAATATAAAATTACAGACCAAGATTATAAAAACGCTATTATTGATAAAAGATCAGGAGACAATGTAACGCCAGTTGTATCTTCAAATGTAGCGAGAACAACGCCTTCTCAAACAAGAGAGACTAGAACATCCAAAATAGCAACAACAACGCAAAAATTATTACCGTCAACCACTACCAAAACAGAGGAAAATACCATATTGCTACAATCTAGTCAAAACGCTACATCAAAATCAAATAACGAATGGTCATTTTAAACATATATGGATTATCCATCATTAAGATTGTTTTTTATCTATATATTTATGTTGTTTAGTTGTTTAACTTATATTCTATTATTTTTATTCAAAATTTCTTTTCTAAATTAAATTTAAAAAATTTTTTCTATGTATTAGTTTTTTATAAATTTTGGTTAAAAAGTAATATTTTTTATTATTTTTTTTATATTTATAAGATTCTCTTTTACAATTATAAGCCCATGTAGCTCAGCGGTAGAGCACTTCCTTGGTAAGGAAGAGGTCACGAGTTCAAGCCTCGTCGTGGGCTTCAAAATCACAAAAATTTTAACTCGTCAATAAAATCCTTATTCTCTCATAATTTAGATGAGATTTTTTTATTTTTTTCTTGTATCATTTTAGAGCATAATGTATAATCTTAATACATCTTTTATAAAGTTATGCGAACAAAATGCGAACAAAAAAAACAAGGGAGAAAAAAAATGTCTTTTAGGAAGAAACGAGGCAATATATGGTATGTATATTGGCGAGAGAATGGTAAAGAAATAGGCAGAGCAATCTCGCCAGATTTGCAAGCTGCAAAAGAATTCCAAAGGGAACTGGATAATAGATTGTATGCTAAAAAGAATGGGCTTTTCTATAATAATTATAGTTTTGCGGAACTTGCGATGACTATATAAAAAATTTCTCTGAGATTAATAAAAAACCTAGAACGATTATAAAAGATAAATATGTAATAAAATATTTCAAAAAGATTTGCAAAAGCGTTAAATATTGCAAAGATTTCACGATTGAAAGCATAAATCATTTTAGGAGCGAGAGGCTACAATCAGGCAAAACGCAAAGCACAGTAAATAGAAGTCTGCAAGTACTAAAAAGCATGATAAAATATGCATACAAGTAAATAAAATGATAGATTTGTATGAACCAAAAGGAACTCTACATATTACAGGTTCATTAAAATTATTAAGAAAGACATAAGTAATAAA
>JAIRLV010000303.1 GCA_031259185.1 Elusimicrobiota bacterium
TAAAATAAAAATTTTAATTAGTAAAAATCCTAATTTTTCTTGTATTTTTGCATCAAACTTAAAAAAAATATTTTTTTTTAATGTAATTTTTTTCAAATTCATTATATTCCTTGCCCAAGTTTAATTTTATATTTTTTAGTTATAATTTCAGCTATAATATTAAAAATAAATGTAAAAGCGAATAAAACTAATCCTATTGTAAATAAAACATGGTAGTGCTCACTTCCATAAACTGCCTCGCCCATTTCTGCGGCAATAGTAGCTGTCATTGTTCTGACTGGCTGTAAAAAAGATGTGGGAATAATCGTTGCACCTCCTGCAACCATCAAAACTGTCATAGTCTCTCCAATAGCTCTATTAATTCCCAAAATTATAGCTGTTGAAATGCCAGAACCAGCTGCAGGCAAAATGATTTTTATCAATGTTTGCCATCTATTGGCTCCCAACGCAAAAGAAGCTTCTATCATGTTTTTGGGAACCGATGAAAAAGCATCTTCTGAAATACTACAAACTGTTGGGATTGCCATTATGCCTAAAATCAAACTTGCGCTCAATGCGCAAAGCCCTGTCGGAATATTTTTGAAAATATTTTGCAGTAATGGAGCAATTATTATCATTCCAAATAGCCCATACACAACAGATGGAATACTTCCTAAAAGTTCTATTGTTGGCTTCAAAATTTTTTTTTGCCAAATAGGAGCTATTTCATAAATATATATTGCTCCACCAACTCCCAGTGGGATACAAACCAATAATGCTCCAAATGTTACCCAAATACTTCCAAGTATCAGCGGCAATATCCCAAAGTCCGGCGGATTATATGTCGGATACCAAAATTTGCCTAAAAACAGATCAAAAAAGCCTATAAATTTAAAAGTTGGGATGCCATTTTTAAATAAAATGACAATTATACCAATCAGGCAAATAAAAGAAGTTAAACTCAAAATCGCTAAAATGTACTTATAAATTAATTCTTTTGTATAAATAATTTGTTTTTTTGTTAATAATCTATTCATCTTAAAAAACTCATACTATTTTATAGCTATATAGCCTGTTTCTGTTACTATTTTTTGTCCTTTTTGACTTAAAATAAAGTTTATAAAATCCTTTACAGAGGTTTTAGGATTTTCAATTGTATACATATAAAGATTTCTTGATAAAGGATAACTATTATTTAATACATTTTGTTTAGAACAAGTTATAGAATCTATATCAACAGCTTTTGTATTTTTTGATAAATATGCAATTCCTATGTAACCTATAGCTGATGGAGTTTTTTCTATAATTGTTGCTACGCCTTTATTAGATGCATCTAACAAGGCATCTTCTCGCACTTTTTCTTCATCTAAAACTAATGTATTAAATGCTTCGAATGTACCGCTTGCTGAATCACGAGATACTACAACGATTTTTTGGTTTTTTCCACCAACCTCCGCCCAATTTGAAGTTTTTCCAGTAAAAATACTTTTTAATTGTTCTTTTGTTAGATTTTTGATAGGATTTGTCTGATTAACGATAACTGCAATCCCGTCCATTGCAATTATATATTCTTTTGGCTTAATTCCGTTTTGATTAGCTTGTAATATCTCTTTATCTTTAATTTTTCTAGAACTATTAGCAATATCGCATCTCCCATCTATAAGACTCGTGATGCCAACTCCTGAACCTCCACCACGAACAGATATGCTTATATCTTTTTTAGTATTCATATAATCTTCCGAAGCTGCTTGCGCAATCGGCAAAACTGTTGTAGAACCAGAAACAGTAATTTCTTCAAATGCAAATATAAAATTAATTGATAATAACCCAACTAAAATACTTAATATAAATCTTTTCATATTTTAACCTCTTATTTTTTAATTCTTTTACTTTAATTTTAGTAATTTTTAATTTTTTTTAAAATTAAATTTAAAAATTTAAATTAAAATTTTATTCCCAAATCTAATTGTATTAAATCTTTTTTATCATTGTTCCCGACCGTTCCAATATGATAATAATTCGCTCCAAAAGTCGTATTTTTTGTCAAGCCAAATGTCAGGCTACATTTTATCCCTTGGTTATCGGTTTGTCCGCCCAAAGTATCAGAATCTGGAAAGATGTCAAGCCATGCATCTTTTTGTAATTCTCTATACATAATTACAGCTTCCCAATCGCCAAAATTTTTAATACTTTTACTCCCAAATTTCAAGCCAGACAAGAATCCTACATTTTTATTATCTGGATCTGGATTTTGAACTCCTTCAGCAAAGACTGCAACTTTTGGTATTGTTAAAAAAGTTTCCTCAAAAGCTAATTCTAATCCAAACGATAAAATATTGTAAGTATATTGATAATGCGTAGCGTCCTTTAAAGTATTTGATTTTCCGCCATCACCCTTTGTATTATTAAACAATTCTTTATCTGGATTATCAAAATTGTAGATAGAAACACCCAATTTTAATTTTGTTTTGTCATTTAATGCAACTTCTGCGCCTGGCTGGATAACAAACATTGAAGGATTTTGAGTTTCTTTTCTGTCAAAATTATCTATAACTATATAACCTGCATTCAAAAATAGTTTCACAACTTCTAAATCAAAATTTTTACGCAATCCAAAACCTTCTAAATTAATATCTCCATCCCATAATAAATCTGACGGTGTCCAAATAACTTCTTTTGTAGCAAACTTTCCTCCAATAAAATTAAGTTCAATAGGGAATTTGTATTTAGCATAAACATAATCTAAATTTATATTTTTTGGCTCAAAAACATTTTCTAATGTCTGATTTGTAGAACGAGGATCATTAGAACCTGTTGCTAATCCAAAATTCACAGAAAGCTCATCATTAATATTCGCTTCTCCTTTTAGTCTGAATCTCGTTCTGTACCTGCTTCTATAATAATTATCTGTTGCTTTACCTTTATCTTCTGTCTGATATCTTAACCTATAATCTCCAGAAAACTTAAGCTTTTCTGCCCAACCTCCATCGCCTGCAAATAAATGAGAAAAAACAAAAACCATGAAAATCATCATAATTACAAAAACTTTTTTAATCATAATTAATTTTTACTCCTAATTTTTTTCATAAATTATAGAGTGACGTCTCACTCTATTTGTTTTAATTATAAAAAATATTAGTTAATAATAAATAAAGTTTTTGTTAAGATTTTGTTAATTTTTTTAATTTTTGTTAATAGATTTTTTATAGGACTATAATTATAATTGTGAAAAAATATACTACAACAAACTTCTTGGCAATTTGATAGCAAATGTGGATCCAACGCCTATTTTACTTTCAACTTTTATAGTTCCTTTGTGAAGTAAAACAATATGCTTGACGATTGAAAGCCCTAACCCAGTTCCGCCTAATTTTTTAGACCTAGATTTATCAACTACGTAAAACCTTTCAAAGATTCTATCCAGATGTTCCTCCAAAATTCCAAAACCAGTATCTTTTATTGAAACATTTATATAATTTTTTTCATTTTCAATATAAATAATTATTTCTCCTTTTTCAGTATATTTAATCGCATTATCTAAAATATTTATAAAAACTTGCTCTAACCTAAATTTATCTCCATTCAAAAAAACTCCAACTTCATCTATTTCTAATTTCATCTTCAAAAATATATTTTTTCCAGAAGCTTTTTTTTCAAACAATTCTATAATATTATCCAGCATTTCTTTTATATTAATTTTTTCAATATCAAGTTTCATTTTATGGTTTTCTATTTCCGATAAAGTAAGTAAATCATTAATAATATTAACCATTCTGTCAATATTATTTTGAATGATAGAAATATATTTTTTATTATACTCTTTTTCATCCTCCATAGTTTCTAAAAAAGCTTTTATAGAAGTTAATGGCGTTTTTAATTCGTGTGTAACATTTTGAACAAATTCTTTCTTTATTATTTCACTTTTTTTTAAATCTGTTATATCATGAAAAATCATAACAATATTTTCATTTGATAATATTGAAGCAACCGTTAAAATATATGTTTTTTTATCTATTATAATTTCTTTTGTATTATTTTTTTTAGTTTTTAGAGTATCGTTTATAATATTTATTAGTTCAATATTTCCCTTCTTATCTTTCATAATTTCAAAAAAATTTTTATTTTTCAAATATTCATTTTCTAATTCTAAATAATTTTCTTTTATCATTTTTTCAAAAATTTTATTATATATCAAAATACTCAGATTTTTATAGCAAACTACTATTCCAGCATTTACAGAAGAAATTATTTGTCTTAATTCTTCTTTTTGATTAGATAAATTTTTTATAAGACTTTCAACATTTTCTGTCATATAATTAAAATTATATGCTAACTCGGAAATTTCATCATTCGTTTTTATTAGAATCTTTTTATTTTTATTTAAATAATTTC
>JAIRLV010000305.1 GCA_031259185.1 Elusimicrobiota bacterium
CGGAAATAACTCTAACGATAATAATGTCAAATATTTTGATTTTCGTAATTTTCAAAAGACAGATATATTAAAAGAATATGCTAGGAAAATATATGAGATATTGGAGGATTTAGATAAAAATTTGAAACTGTCAAAAGTGATACAGTATAAAGGTAAGAATTTGAGGGAGTTGATTTCAAAAAGAGAAGCGCAAGATATAATCAACCAAGTAAAAGCAGTAATAGAAGGTATGAAAAATGGCAAATCGATTTTGATTGATAGAGAAGACGAATTATTGAATATAAAAGTTGAGGTAGAAGCGACAGAAAAAAATATCAATTCGATTAATCAAATGATAGCGAGGACAGTGAAACTCCCACTATCATATATAAATGGTAAATTGACTACGGGGATAAGCACGACAGGCGAGAGCGATGAATTGGCAATAGATAGAGGTATAAAATATTATTTTGCGTCAATATGGAAACCGATTATAAAAGAGTTATTTGGCGATGAAATTAGTTATAGAGTGAATAATTGGCGAAGATTGGAGGCAATATCTTCGTTATTGCCAATACTAGAAACGACTACGTTAATAGATGAGAAAATAAAAGAAAAAATGCTAGAAGGAATATTTGAATGATAGATAAGTTTGTAGAGATGGTATTGAATAAGCTTTTTAAAAAAAAAATTATTGATAGCAAAGGCAGCGTAAATAAAAAAGTATTAGCGACAGCAGTCAAAAGTACGAGTATCAAGAATGTTGTTTTGAAAAAAGATATAAAAAAAAGCGTATATGACGTAGCGAAGTTGTATAGTGAAAAAATAAGAGAAGCAGATAAAGAGTTCAAAGAAGTTATTGAAGGTTTAGAATATTTGGAAGGAAAAGAAAAAAATATAGAAAAGAAAGAAAAAGATACAAACTTTCTATATTTTGCAGTGATGCAAGATATGAAAGAAATAGTGAAAGGATTAGGGAATAACGATTTAGTTGAAAGATTTCAAAAGGATTTAAAAATAATTTCTACGAATGAGCAAGGAGATCAAGAAAAAATAGATAAAAGTCTAGTAAAGAGTTTTGTAGAGAAATATGCGAATGAGATAAAAAATCTTGAAACGAAACAAAAACAAGCGGTTTATGAGGAAATAAAAGAGCAAAAGCTATTGAAGCAGAGGTTAGAAATGGCTGTTCGTTATGATATGTCGCAAGATATAAAAAAAGAACATAAAGGCGAGTGGTATATATGGGTGGAGTCTACGGCTGAAAATCCTGATCCTGATCATAAGAAGAATTGGGGAAAAAAGTTTAAAGTTGGGGAAGGAGAGATGCCGGGCGAAAGATATGGATGTAGATGTGATATAAAATTAATATAAAAAGGAAGGTAAAAAAATGTCAAAAACATTAGAAGATTTAGAGAAAGAAAATATAAGCCTAGTGAAAGATCTAGGAGATTTAAAGACAAAGATGAGTGAATTTTTCAAAAAACAGGAAACAAATGTACCAAAGACAAAAGAAGCTGAAGTAGACGTAAGCATATTAGAGGAAGCAAAGAAAAAAGCGAGTTTAGAGCAAGAACGCAAAGAATTAGAGAATGAGATATTGCAGGTAGCATCATTTAATCAGTATATGCTGGATAGTTTTAAGGAGAGCGATTTTTTTGATGATGAAGTGAAACAAATTTTTGAAGTAGCTAAAGAAAAAACATATAAAAATCAAACAGAGCGAGCGAATGATATAAAAATAAGCGTATTTGAAAGCGTATTTGGAAAGCAGAAAAATTTAGAAATATTGCCGAGTTCTATTCAGAATAAGATTAATGGATTTTTTAAGTTTTCAAGTCAAAAAAAGAACGAGGTAATAAAATCGTATTTTGAATATATACAAATAGCAAAGGATATATACGAAGAAAAGAAAAAAAGCGAATATAATCTCAAGATGAGAGAAAAGGGATATGTGAATGACAAGACAATGGAGTATGAAAAAAGGATATTTGAAATAAGAAATAAAAAAGAAAGTCAAAAAAATCAATAAAAATAATAAAAAAGGAGAAAAAGTATGAGTATAATTTTAGGCGTACCAAGAATGCGCGGTAATAGTGATGTAATCAATGATTACAATTATGCTGAAAATAATTTAAATGACATAAAAGCAGGAGGTATATGTTATTTAGATAGTGATGGGTATGTAAAAAAACTTGCAAGTGGGAAAATTCCTCTAGGAGTGTTTGGGTATAAAGGGTTAGGAAAGAATGTAGCAGTTATAGAAAGTGGTAAAGGAGTAGGCGTGATATTGGATTCAGCAGCGGGAGCGGGTCAAAGTTTAATTGGTAAAAAAGTGTATATAGATTTGACAAGCTTATTATTTACCGATGCTACTACAGGTATACCATTGAATGCAATATTTACGTCTGACAAGACTGATGGAGTGAATGCTATAAATAAAACTCTAAATACAACTTCTGCAGCGTTGATAGATTTTGTAGGCGGTTTTGGAATGATAGATGCTGTTATATTAGCACAAACAGGCGCAACATTTTTAGCGAAGTTGCAAGCTTGGCTAGGTATATAAATATGTTTTGGGGTATAGGAGGATTAATGGAAAAAAATAAAGAATTAGAAAATAACAATAACAAAAATCAAGATATTAAAACAGAACCAAAAACAGAACCAAAAACAGAAATAAAAACAAATCAAAATATAAGGAGGATAAACAATGTCTACTGATAAAATAACATTAGAGATAACAACAGAAAAAATAAATGAGACATATACGCCAATATATGTCCCTATTTTCACACTGTTGACAAATCAAAAAAAGTATGAAGAAAAAGTTGGACAAGTCAAGCTAGAGGAGGCTAATTTAATCGGCGATGCAAAAGCAAGAAAGATAACAGAGCAAGATACAGAAATCAAACATGCTCAATCAGCTAAAGAAAAAAAGAATTTTGTGAAGTATTTTTTTGGTATCAAATATAAACAAAGCGGGTTTCAAGACAATACAGATTTTACAAAGATAGCGAATATTATACTTGACGAAAATATGATGCATTTTGACAAGATAGTATTTCAGGGTGATTTAGATAAAGGCGGTGTCCCAATCAATGACGCGTTATGGAATTCAACAGACAAAGATTATATAACAAAGCCTAGTTCAACGATAAGTAGCACTACTAGTTTGAATGATATAAAAGAAATATTTGATGAACTGATACAAGAAAGTGAGGAAAATGTTGGGAATATACCAAAACAGTTTATTTTGGTAGGGAAATTTGCAAACAATCTTGGAAAGTACATTAATAATACAGCTACGACATATTTGCAAGCAATTCGTGATGCATATAATGCAACAGGTAAACAAATCAGCTTTGAAGTTGCTCCGCAAAATATAATTAAAGATTTGGACACTAATAATTCTAATGGAGTTTTGTTGTTTGCTCCACAGAAAGTGACATTTCATTATACAAAGCTACCATCAATAGATGATCAAGGCTATAATGCAGAGAATAAATATACATGGATGAATTTATTTTTTGGGTCTAGTAAAGTAAGTATAGATAAGCTAGGTGCAATGATAAAAAAACCTCTAATTTTAACATAGCCATAAGACGGAAATAGTTTTTTAAAAATTTTTCTATTTCCGTCGACCTCCTTTCATATTGCTAAAGAAAAGAAATAAAAAATATAAAAATAGAGGATGAAATGACAATAGAAAAATTAAGAGATGATTTGGATAATATATTGACATTCATTAAAGAAGCTACATTGAACAATGAGGAATTTGAGAATTGTCAAAAATATTTTCTTGATTTAGATAATATAACTTTGGAGCAAAAATATAATGCTTTGTTTCAAGTTTTGAAAACTCGAACAAATCAAGGAAATGCTATCCAAAAATTAGATTGTTATTTTTATATTCAAGGCTTATCTAGAGATGATATGAAGTTAGAATATAACTATAACAATATAATGATGGGAGTAGTGGTAGAGTGATAAAGTTTGAAATTGATGTCCAGCATATGGAAAGACAAATAAAAAATGCCATAGAAAAAAATAAATTTCAAGTAGGAATTTTGACGGATGGGATGGCAAAAATAGCAAAACCAAAGAGCGCAGGATATAGCACAGTTTTTGGAATGCAGGTAAGAAAAATAAAAGGCGGTGGTAGGATAACATTGCAGAGATTAGGGCAGATATTACAAAAAAAATATAATTGGTTAAGACGACCATTTGCTACAGAAAAAACTAAAAAAAAATTTGTAGAAATTTTAGCGGAACATATATTTGGCGATAAAACTGGAATTAGAGAAAAAATTGTTGAACTATTTAGAAAGCCAATAAGAAGTATGAAGTTTGGAAGTAATAAATTGTCAACTATTAAAAGAAAAGGATTTAATAGACCTCTGGTTGATACAGGGACATTTATAAAAAATATAATTTGTAAAATTATAAAGAATATTTAGGGGGAATAAATGGAATTAATAAAAAATTTGCTTTTAAAATTTATAGGGAATTTTGATTTATATCCAGTAATTTCTATAATTTTATCGGCATTAATTTTTATTTTAGTCAAAAAAACAAAAACTAAAAAAGATGATGATATGTTAGAAAAATTTATATTGCCGTGTTTGGAGTATGCGAATAGTGTGATACCAGACAGTGAAAAATTAAATAAAGACTGGTTAAAAATTACAAAAAACATGCTGGTAAAATTTATAGAGCAGTGGACAAAGCAAGAGAAATTATTGCCAAATGCGTCTCAAATTGACAGGTTTAAAGTTTTGGCTGAGGATATAGCGAAACAACAGGCGAACCCTATAAAAAAGTAATTTTTCTGGCAGGATTAAAAGTTGGGCTGACCTATCAGAAAGTAAAAAATAGCTCATATTTTCCAAAAATAGAATTTACGAACAAATTATATATGCCATTATCTGAGGAAGTAGTAAAAGGTAAATTTGTAAAATTATCTTGGAGATTTTAGATGTATCATAAAGCGTTAGAGAGAGATTTAATTTCAATTTTTGGAGTGAAAAAAGTATTGTTTGGGAATGTTGCATTAGGTAAAGAGCAAGAAGTTTTATATTGTGATATAGAAAAAAATAGTATAAGACAAGCTGGAAATGGTAAAGCTAATGGTATGGTATTTGGCAAAATTGCTATTTTAGCCCAAGCAAAAGCAAATCCAAATGTATTTTTTTTAAGTAAAAAAGAAAAAGCTAATCCAAAGATTTTAAGTAGATTTTCATTTTCAAGCATAGAAAATAATATTGATACAACTGAATATGATGTATTTTTTAATTGTTATAGCATTGATTTTGTATATTTTTGGCGAGAGGATTTTGATCCTGTGAAACATAAAATTAGCGGTTTTAATGTAATTTTAGATTTTGTGAATAAGATTTTTGAAAGGATATAATTTTTTTACATAAAAAATTTAGAAATAAGAGGAAACCCTATGATTAGAGAAATAACAATCCCAAATCCCCACATTAATATAGTGTGTATTCTGTCAAATCTTTTGTCAACTGCCTCAAATCTTTTGTCAACATCTTTTTTGAATTCTGCAAATTCGGTTTTTAGGGTAACAATATCATTTTTTAGTTCTTTATCAAGATGGAAGAAATGGTTTGATTGTGATTTTAGAACTAATAAAAGCATATCTTCGTTTGTCAAAGCCTCACCACTACCCATTTTTAGCATCAATTTATTTGTGTTTTCGTCAAGCCATTTTGCGAATATATCATTTTCAAACATTTTATAGCTCCTAATCTGAAAAGATTATTTGATAAAAATATAATAATATAAAAATAAATAAAAAGCAATAAAAAATATTAAATGAAATAAAGGAGTAAAAATATGAGCGATATATTGCTAGATTATGTATTTGAAGTGGATATAATAGAGCCGTTGCCTAGTGCGGATGTGACTATATTGCGTAGTGTGGCGGTTGTAGTGAAAGCAAAAGAAGGTATAACTGATACATTTGTAAGTATTGCGAATTCTGGACAAATATCTAATTATACTAACAATACAGATATAGTCCAGCTTTTCAATGCGGGAATGTCAAAAGTATATCTTGTTTTGTGGGATGGCGACGACGTAAGCGATTTAGTTGGAATTTTAGATTCAGCTAAAGATAAATTTTTGACGCTTTTAGTCAGTAGCGATTATGGCGAGGCTAATTATGGCAATATATACGAGGCTATAAAGTCGTATAATTTTGTGTTAGGCAAGTCATTTATTAGCGAAGCGAATGCCAAAATATATGCGATGAAAACAAGGCATAGCGGATTTTTGACGATAGAAAGTAATAAAGATGCGAATATGTTTTATAGCTTCGGTAAATTATTGAGCGCTCTTGAATGGAATAATCAGCAATATATAGAATGTCCTAATAATGACTTGATAACTGATCTAAATGTAGCAAAAAATTATAGGGATGATAGGTTGTCGTTTGTGTTGACGAGTGCGACATATCAAAATCGGTTGGCTTTTTTTGTTGCAGGAGGGCAAGCGATAGCAGGACCGTATATTATAGAGAACTTAAAAATAGATCTGCAAGCGAGTGCGTTGAAATATATTACCACGAATAGACCAGACTACACAATCACGCAAGCGGTGTTATTACAGGATGAAGTTCAAAAAGTAATAGACGGATATATAGAGCAAGGTTTGTTGAGCGGCGGGAGCGTGCAGATAAAGTTGGTTAACGAGAATTTCGTGGCGAATGGTAAGGTAAGCGTGCCAAGACCAATGGCATTATGGGGAGTGAAGGTAGAGTTGGAGCAGAGTTAAAACTAAGAGAAATAAAATGCGAATAGAAATTAAGAGATTTTATAAGCCTAATTTGACGTTTGGAGATTTATTTATTGACGATGAATTTTTTTGTTATACGTTAGAATTACCTTATATAAATAATGAGCGGGATATCAGTTGCATAAAAGAGGATTATTATGTTGTAAAAAAGCATAATAGCCCTAAGTTTGGCGAATGTTTGAAAATATTTCAAAGTTTTGAAATGTATGATGTGTATGAGCTTGGCGAAGTGGCAGGCAGGAGTGAAATATTGATACATTCTGGAAATTATGCGAGAGATACGAAAGGTTGTATATTGGTAGGAGATATTATTTACACGCAAAATGAGGTAATTGGAAATTCAAAAAAAACATTGAAAAAATTGTTAGAGATATTAGATGAGCAAAATTATTTATATATTACAAAAAAAGGAGAATAATAATGGCATATTCGTTTGATTTAGATAGGTGTAATTTTGGATTTAAATATAATGGCGTAAGTTACGAATTTGACAATATCACGAGCGATGTAATTGACAACCCAGAGGAGCAACATATTACAAGAGGCAGCAATAGAAAAGATATTAGAGGTATTAGATACAAAGTCAATATGAATCAGCCTATTGTAAGGACTCAAATAATCAAAGGCATTCCAAAAGATATACTTGAATTACTGCAAAGTATA